>JBBTVO010000010.1:0-42221 GCA_038063195.1 Patescibacteria group bacterium | reverse complement strand
TTAGTTCTAGTTAATATTTATTGGCTTGAGGCAGACAATTGGAAACATTATATTTGCCTTTTTATAATCGGATCTCTGTTAGCAATTTCCTTATCGTTAAGACAAAATTTAGGACTGGCTTTTATTCTACTATGGAATTTTTTAATATTCTTTGAGAAAAATAAGCCGCTATCACAGAGAATAAAAAATCTCCTCGTAATAAATATTACTTGGTTTGTGTTTACATTTTCTTGGATATATTATCTTTTTATCAGAGATAATATAGTTGGCTTAATAGAGTTTATTAACTTTAGCAAAAAATTTTCAACTCAATTTGCTTTTAGCTATCCGTCGCTTTCATTTATTTTAAAACCGTTTGGCATCTTCAAACTCCTGCCATATTATTTACCTCTAATTTTCTTATTATTCATAATTAAATATTTGTTCGATAAAAATAAAGACTGGAGGGTTATTTCTTTTTGTCTAATTGCTTTGACTGGATTTATGACGTATATATATCCCAATAGCGAATTATTGCACGTGTATCCATTTTTGGGACTTGTATTGGTTTCCATGATAATCTTTTTCTTAACAAAAAGAGGAGGAATTGTTAAATTGAAAGTAATTATTACAGTTGTCATATTCCTGATGATAGGTATTGGATTTTATCTTACGTTATTTCGTGAGTATTACCGCTATAATCCGCCATATAGATTTCAGAATACTTCTCTGAGTCTTCCAAGAGCTTCGGGGATTCTAGTTGAAAAAACAACAGCTAAAAACCTTATCTCGCTATCAAAATTTATTAACGAACGTACTTCTAAAAACGACTATATATTTTCATATCCATATTACCCCATGATATATTTTATTCTTGAAAGACGTAATCCATCCAAAGATTTGATTTATGAAATAAAATTATGGCATCAATATGATCATATAATAATATTAAACGAAATAAAACAAAAAAAAGTTAGATATATAGTTACATCCTACGGATACATTTTTGATTCAGATATTTCCCGTTTTATACTTAAACAAAAAGAAATTTTTAAAAACGAATCATTTAAGGTATTTGAAATTCCTACCTCAAAATAGCTTCCGCAAATAGATTGATGTAGGATATATATATGTTTTCGTTTGCCATTCTAATAGGAATTTACTCATATTTAATATTTGTAATTGGGTTATTAGGAATATTACATAAACAAGTAATATTATTATCAACTTTTGTTTTCTTTATTTTATGTATAGCCCTGTTTAAAAAGCGAATTAAATACTCCACAAAATTCTTTACAAGGAGTATTCTTGCCAAAGCTATGCAAGGATACTCCTTGAACAACCTGTCATTTTTATTATTATCTCTGATTTGTATTCAGGCTCTTGTTAATTTAATAGGAACGTTTGGACCGGAATTGGGATTTGATGCGCTTTGGTATCATCTTACCCTTCCCAAGCTATATTTGTTGAATACAGCAATTATTCACATTCCCGGAAGTCTTTTGTATTATTCCGACATGCCAAAGCTAACCGAAATGCTATATACAGTTGGTCTTATTTTCGGAAATGAAACAATACCCAAGCTAATAAGTTTTTATTTTGGAATTTTAACTTGTTTGGCAATTTATAAAATTTCAAGAAAATACTTAAATTCTTTTTTCTCTCTCCTTTCGGTCATTATTTTCTATTCAAATTTAGTAGTGGGGTGGCAATCAGTTACTGCATATGTTGATCTTTCAAGAACTTTTTTTGAAATTATGGCTCTTTGGGGATTCTTAAATTTTACTGAAAAAAAAGAAAAGAAATGGCTGGTAGAATCAGCGGTAATGCTTGGACTTGCAATTTCAACCAAGCTTCTTTCCTTAGGAAGCATTGTCATATTCGTATTCGTGATTGCTTACTTTTTGTATAAATCAAAGGAGGAGATTAGTAAAATAACTATGAGTATTATATTGTTTGTTTTAATATCTCTCTTGATCCCATTGCCTTGGTTTATTTTTTCTATTATTCATACAGGTAATCCCATTTATCCAATTCTTACGGATATTTATCCTGTAAGTTTAAGTCTTAATTTATTAAACCCGATAAGTTTCGTAAAGGACGTTTTGACTATTTTAATCAAGTCAGAAGACCCGTTATCTCCGGTCTATTTGATTTTTATTCCACTGATTGGTGTTTACTACAAAAAAATTCCCAAAAATATCAAGATAATTCTGTTTTATTCAGTTATTTCTTTTTTTGTTTGGTATATTACTCCCAGAACTGGCGGGGGGAGATTCATACTTCCATATCTCCCTGCGTATTCGATACTGATTTCATTTATTATTGCTAAGATTAAAAATAAAACTATTCAAAAATATTCAATATTATTAATATTTGTAATTGCGGTTTCATCGATTTCATACAGGGGGATTGCAAATTCAAAATATCTACCTGTTGTTTTTGGTAAAGAGTCAAAGGAAAGTTTCCTTTCAAGCAATTTAAATTTTTCTTTTGGTGATTTTTATGATACAGATGGATATTTTAAGAATAATATAAAAGAAACTGATAGAGTGCTTCTATACGGATTCCATAATCTTTATTATGTAAATTTTCCTTTTGTGGATTCATCATGGGTAAAAAAAGGCGACGATTTTAACTATGTAGCTGTTCAGAATTCAAAAATACCAGAAAGATTTTCCGACTGGAGTCTTGTGTATTCCAATTCAATAACAAGAGTTAAGCTATATACAAAAGGAGAAATTAGATGGGCTTATTAAAAGTATTATTTTTGTTTAATTTTCCCGCTTTTGTTTTTGGGGAAGTGGTTAGGATTAGCTTATTTAATATAGAAGTTAGGCTTCTTGATATTACTTCGGCAATATTATTTATTTTTTGGGGAGCGTATTGCATTAAGAATAATAAAATATCAAAGATTATTTTATTACCCTTTTTGTTATTTATTATTTTTGCGTTTGCTTCTCTAGTATTAAATTTGACAAAGCTAAACTTAGATCAATTTGCAACATCACTATTATATCTTCTGCGATGGACAGCATACGTAGGAATTCTTCCTGTAGTTCTGGGTTTTGATAAAAACTTTAAGTATTTAATAAAAAGAATGCTTTTATTTACGGGAATAATGGTTGTTTTACTTGGCTATTTACAGTATTTTTTTTACTACGATTTAAGCAATCTTTACTATCTAGGTTGGGATGAGCATTTATACAGAATGTTCTCCGTATTTTTGGATCCGAATTTTGCCGGTGCATTTTTTGTTTTATTCTTTCTTTTCTTACTTAATTTAATTTTTGAAAATTTGAAAAGCAAGGACAAATTAATCATTTATAGTTTACTTTCAGCTCTAACGCTAATTGCAATATTACTTACTTACTCAAGGAGCTCATTTGTAATGCTTGTTTTTGGGGTATTTTTGTTCTTAGTCATCAAGAAAAGGGTAAAATATATTGTTGTTATAATTCTTGCACTTGCGGCATTGACACTTGTTTTGCCAAAAGCATACAAAACTGAAGGTACAAATTTTTTTAGAACAGCATCATCCGAGGCAAGGCTTGGGTCATACTCGCAGGGATTTTCTATATTTAAGGAAAGTCCTATTTATGGAGTCGGATTTAACGCGTATAGATTTGCAAAAAGCAGAAATGCTGATATAGCTGCTAAGCCAAACCTAAACAGTCATGCCGATTCCAGTAATGACAATAGCTTTCTTTTTGTTTTGGCTACAACAGGTCTGATTGGATTTTCGATTTTTGTCTTTATGTGGTATAAAATATTGCAAAAATATAAAAAGTCTTCATTAGTTATTGCATCAATATGTGCTTTATTTATAGATAGTTTTTTTATGAATAGCTTATTTTATGTTCCAATAATGTTTTGGCTCTGGACACTTATTGGGACTACGGAGAGTAAGTAACTTTCAAGCTTTTTTCTGTTTTATCACCAGCCTGATTGGTAGCCACAATTACTAGATTGTTGTCACCATTCTGAAGGTTTAGTGTATATGAAAAATTATTATTTTCATCAACAACTGTTTGAAAATCATTGACTGTGACTCTTACTCCCGAATCCGTAGTGCCTTTTATATCTGCAGTATTTTGGTCTTTTTCAAAACGCTGACCGTCGGTTGGCGAGGAAATATCAAGAGTAGGAGGTTTATTTATGTAAAGGACAATTTCCTCATCGGAAAAGTCACTTTTGTTAGTATTTTGTGTTGCCTGCACTTTAATTTTATTTTCGCCCGGGTTAAGGAAAACTTTGAAAGAAAATACCCCATCTTTATCAGTCTCTTTGCTGTTAGATAAAGTATTGTTTACGAAAATTGAAATATCCTGCTCGGAAATTCCCTGGCCTGATACTATAAATTCAGAACTATTTGTTGCTTGGGGTAATGGGTCAAGCACTGGTACGGAAACGAATTCATCATTTTGCTCGTTGGAGATTGAATCTCCTTTTTGAAAGCCTGAAAGAAATCCCGTTATATTAGCCAGAAGGGGAATACCGAATTTTATCAACAAAAATAGCACTACGACTATTCCTAAGATACTTAAGATAAGATTGTTTTTCGATTGACTCTCAAGTCTCCGTGAAAGACGTGAATATCCTTTTCTTTTCATAGTTCGACTTCGCTCACTACGAGTACTTCGGTTTGGCTCATTACATTACTGAGCCGGAGGTGAGATTTGAACTCACGACTTGCTCTTTACGAAAGAGCTACTCTACCGCTGAGTTACTCCGGCAACGTCAATATTGTAGGAGATTTGCTCTAATTATTCAAACCCCATTCGCTTGCCCCACGAAGAAGGATCTTTTGCCCACTGAAGAATCATACCATGCTCCCTTACAGTAATATGTTTATTTTTTAGTGCTATAGAAGACAAGTCGGAGAGATTTGTAAGAGAAATCAGTTTAACTTTATTTTCTTTTAAGACTTCCTTTGATTTGAGCAAGTTGTAGGTAGTTATCGCAAAAATAACATTTGCAATTGCCCCAACACTTCGCGCTGCGTTTATGGTGAATACGGAGCTTTGAGCAGTTGATATCAAGTCCTCAACGACTACAACTTTTTGTCTTTTTTTCAAAACCCCTTCAATCAGATTCTCTTTTCCATGATCTTTGGATTTATTCCTTACGTATATCATCGGTAAGTTTAATTTCCCTGCGATCCATGCCGCGTGCGGAATTCCGGCAGTTGCTGTTCCTGCAATAACATCAAACGAGCCATAGGAAGAAATTGCTTTTGCAAGTAAATTTATTACAATTTTTCTTTCTTTGGGATAACTCATTATAAGCCTGCAGTCTGTGTAGACCGGGCTTAAAATACCTGAAGAATATCGGAACGGCTTTTTTACATTAAGACTTACGGCTCCAATAGAAAGTAATATTTCAGCAATTTCTTCAGATGTTTTATTCATTTCTTCTATACCTATTTATTAAATCTCTTGTGCTAATTACTTTTTGTCTTGGATTATCCGAATATATTATATCTCTTGAGCTATTGCAGATAAGATTCATGCCTTTTGCATCTACACCCGCTTTTATCGCTTTCTCCGCTTGTCCGCTTTGTGCGCCTAGTCCCGGCATTAAGATGGGTGAGTTGGGGAATAACTTCCTTACCTCTTTTAATTCTTCCGGATAGGTCGCGCCAACCATAAAGCCCAAATTGGGATAGTTCCATTTTACAATCTCCTCAGCCATTACGAGATAATGAGGCTTCATGCTTGGATTAATAGGTAAATTTTGAAATACTTTCGAATCGGGGTTTGAAGTTTTGATTAAGAGTATCGTACATTTATTTTTATATTTTAGATAAGGAAGTATTGAGTCTTTTCCCAGATGCGGATAAATAGTTGCTGCATCAGCCTGCCAGTATCCATAAAGAGCTTTTGCATATCTTCCTGCAGTATTTCCTATGTCTCCCCGTTTTGCATCAAGAATAATAGGGACCTCGGAATAATTCTTCCTAAGGTACTCGATTGTTTTTTTAAGGGATTTGAGTCCGTCTATTCCATATGCCTCGTAGAACGCAATATTCGGCTTATAAGCACATACGAAATCCTGTGTCTGATTAATGATATATTTATTAAATTCAAATATGGGGTCTTGTTGTTTTTTAAATCTTTCGGGAATTTTATCAAGATCAGGATCAAGTCCTACGCAAAGAAGGGAAGAGTTTTTCCGAGAAGTTTTTTCCAGTTTTTCCCAAAACGTCATCTATATTAAATTTCCGATGGCTTTCTTGCGTGCCTTTTATATTTGGTCGCTACTCTAAGCTGGGTGATTGCTCTTATCATTTCAGACTGACCCATTGCAAAATCTTTCTCGCTTACTTTCTCTTCCATAAGCTTCTGGGCTTTTTTTTGAGCTTCCTGAGCCTTAAGAACTTCAATATCCTCCGCGCGTATGGCATAATCCGCCAGAATACTTACCGAATTTTTAGCAACCTCCATAAAGCCCCCTGTTACAGCCAGAGCTTGAGTATTTTCTCCTTTTTTTACAGTAATCTCGCCTGGAACTACTTGGGTAAGAAGTCCCACGTGTTCAGGCATAATCGTAATCTCACCGTCTTTAGTTGGTGCTGTTATCTGATCAACGTCATTTTGGTAAACAATTTTCTCGGGAGTTATTATCTGAAGTTTAATTGTCATTTTGCTCTTTTTACAACTTCATCAATTGATCCAGTCATGAAAAAAGCTGATTCGGGTATTTTGTCGTGTTTTCCTTCAAGAATTTCCTTAAACCCTTTTACAGTATCCTCTACTTTTACATATTTACCTGGTTCTCCTGTAAATATTTCCGCAACGAACATCGGCTGACTCAAAAACCTTTGTATTTTTCTTGCACGCGTTACGACAAGCTTGTCCTCATCAGATAGCTCATCCATTCCCAGAATTGCAATTATATCTTGAAGATCTTTGTATCTTTGAAGAACTCTTTTTACTTCCTGTGTCACTTCATAATGCTCTTTACTTACTACGTTGGGATCTAGGATTCTTGACGAGGATGTAAGGGGATCTACGGCGGGGTATAATCCCTGGTCTGAAATACTTCTGTCTAATGTTAGTATTGAGTCAAGATGCGAAAATATAGTTACGGGAGCGGGATCTGTATAGTCATCTGCGGGGACGTATACGGCTTGTACAGAGGTTATTGAACCTTGCTTGGTAGATGTAATCCTTTCCTGAAGATTTCCCATTTCCGCCGCAAGAGTGGGCTGATAACCTACTGCGGAAGGCATTCTTCCCAGAAGTGCTGATACTTCTGAGCCAGCTTGTGCAAAACGGAATATGTTGTCTATAAAGAGAAGTACGTCTTCGTGTTTTTGATCACGGAAGTATTCAGCCATCGTAAGTGCTGTTAGAGCCACTCTCAGTCTATTAGCAGGAGGTTCATTCATTTGTCCAAAGACCATTATTGTTTTATCCAGAACTCCAGATTCTTTCATTTCCAAAATAAGATCGTTTCCCTCTCTACTTCTTTCCCCAACTCCGGCAAATACGGAATGACCCTTGTGTTCTATCGCTATATTTCTTATAAGCTCTTGAATTATTACCGTTTTTCCGACTCCCGCACCTCCAAAAACCGCGGTTTTTCCGCCTTTTGCAAATGGAGCAATAAGGTCGATAACTTTTATTCCTGTTTCAAGAATTTGAGGCTTTGTCTCCTGATCAATCAAGGCAGGTGGGGACTTGTGAATAGGATCGCGTGGCCCAGACTTGTCTTCAAATTTTTTTCCGTCAATCGGTTCCCCCAGCACATTGAAGACTCTTCCTAAGGTCTTTAGTCCTACAGGGACCTTGATGGGAGAGCCGGTGCTTTCGACCTTCATGCCACGCGAAAGTCCTTCGGTTGGGCCTAGCGCAAGAGCTCTTACTTCGTTATCGCCTGTAATAAGAGCAACCTCAAGTATTAACTTCTTTTTATCTTTTGTCTCCAAAACCAGAGCGTCATTAATAGCAGGTGGGTTATTTGGAAATCTAACATCCACAACCGGTCCCTGAATTCTTATTATGAAACCTTGCGTATTTTTACTCATATGTCATGGCAGTTGCCGCACTCCCGATGTCAAGAATCTCGTTTGTAATCTTTTCTTGTCTTTGCTTATTATACTCAAGTCTTAGGTAGTCTATGATTTCCTGCGCGTTTTCCGTAGCGTTTTTCATAGCAACCATTCTTGAAGCTTGTTCTGACGCATAGCTTTCAAGAATAAATTGGTAGAGGCTCATCTCTAAATAGTGTCTAAGAATGGTTGGGAGAATTTTTTTTGGCTCGGGTTCAAATAGCATAAAGTTTTCAGATTTTTCTTCAGTTGGATTTTCTTCAATTTTGATAGGAAGAAGAGTGGAAACCTTAGGTACTTGAGTAAAAACAGTCATAAAATGGCTATATAATATTTTAACTTCCGATACTTTTCCGCTCAAGAATTCCTCGTCAATAATTTTTGCGATAGGATAAATCACATCAAAAGAGGGAAGTGTGGTACCAAACTCAAAGAATGCGATAAGGTCTTTACCCAGTCTCACCACAGGCTTTTCAAGTTTCTTGCCGATTACTACATATCTTGTACTTCCTGGGTCACCCTGAGCAAGGAGCTCCTTTGTGATGTTGGTTATTAGGCCGCCGCAAAGACCCTTATCGGGAGATATGATTATAAATAGCTTGTCGTTTGTTTCAGATTTAGCTTTCATGTATTCGGTTTTCTCCTCCTCACTTACCCTTTCTGACAAATTTTTGGTTACGGAAGTAAGTTTCTCAACGTAATACCTTGATGAGAGAGCCCTTTCCTGTGCTCTTTTAAGCTTGGATGCTGCAATCATCTGCATGGCTCTTGTTGTCTTTGAGACATTTTGGGCTGTTTGCATGCGTCTTTTTATAGATAGAATATTTGCCATATTAACTAAACATTTTTTTAAATTCTGTAACAACTTTTTCTAATATTTTAATGGTGTCTTCTTTAATCTTTTCACCTGTTTCCAGAAGTTTAATTATTTCTGGATACTGCCTTTGTATAAACTTATGAAATTCGTGTTCAAACTTTCCAAGTTTTTCGATAGGAATGTCATTAAGCTGCCCTGTAGTAACTGTCCAAATGCTTAGTATTTGCAAGGATTCCGGCAAGGGATCATACTGAGGTTGTTTAAGTATTTCGGTTATCCTTTGTCCTCTTTCAAGCTGCGCCAGAGTTGCTTGATCAAGTTCTGACCCGAATTGCGCAAAAACAGCAAGCTCTCTATATTGTGCCAGGTCAAGTCTCATTTTTCCCGAAACGGATTTTATCGCAGAGGTTTGCGCTGCTCCACCGACTCGAGAAACAGAACTTCCGGCATTAATAGCAGGTCTAATTCCGGTATTAAACAAGTCAGATTGGAGATAAATTTGTCCGTCCGTAATAGAAATGATATTTGTTGGGATATATGCTGAGATATCGCTTGCTTGAGTTTCGACAATAGGAAGTGCTGTTATAGACCCTCCACCATTTTTCTTATTTAATTTTACTGCTCTTTCAAGAAGTCTTGAATGGAGATAGAAGATGTCGCCGGGGTATGCTTCTCGTCCTGCAGGACGTCTTAGAACAAGCGAGATTTGTCTATATGCCCATGCATGCTTAGAAAGGTCGTCATACACAATAAGCACATCCTCTCCTTTTTCAAGAAAATACTCGGCTATAGCAACTCCCGCATATGGGGCGAGATACTGTAGGGCAACCGGGTCTGATGCTCCAGCACAAACTACAATCGTATAATCCATAGCTTCCGTATCTTTAAGTTTTGCAATAACTTGGGCAACCGTACTCTGTTTTTGTCCGATGGCAACATATATGCATATGACCGGCTTACTTTTTGAGTTTTTCCTTGGTTTTTGATTAATAATAGTATCAATTACTATGGCAGTCTTACCAAGACCTCTGTCTCCTATAATGAGCTCTCTTTGTCCTCTTCCAATTGGGACTATTGCGTCAATTATTTTAATTCCTGTCTTAAGAGGAGTGCTGACTGGTTCTCTGTCGATTACACCCGGTGCGATCTTTTCAAGAGGCATGTTCCTGCCCGTTTTAACTTGCGTTTTTCCATCCAAGGGGTTCCCAAGAGGCGAGATGACTCTTCCAATTAATTTCTCCGATGCTGTAATAGATAATATCTTGCCGGTTGTCTGTACTTTATCACCCTCCCTGATGTTTTCGCCTGATCCGAACAAAACTATACTCACATTATCTTCATCAAGTCCGAGCACCATTCCGTGCGTGCCGTCAGCAAAGACAACCTGTTCACCAACAAGAGCTTGAGAAAGCCCAGAGGACAAAACAACTCCATCGCCGTTTTTCTCAACATATCCTACATTTTTTGCTTTTGAATCATAAGAAAAATCTGTAAGACTTTTTTCAAGATCCTTAATAATGTCTTCGTTACTAATCATATGTTTCTTTAAGATATTCAATCATGTTATCAAATGAGTCCCTAAGGTTAAGCTCATAAATAAGGTCATTATCAATAATTCTAAGCCCGGCTATAAGTTCCGGTTCTTCAATAATTTGAAGCTCTTTATTTTCGAAAAATTTCGAAAGGCTTCGTTCTATTTTGTCTGTTAAGATTCTTCTGTCAGGTACATAAACTTTTACAATTCTGTGTCCATTAATTCGCTTAAGTTCATTAATATAAACTTTTAAATCTTTCCTGCTAAGTTTTTTTGAGACTAAGTCGAGCACTTTTTTGTTCAAAGTGTTATCGCTGTATGTTTTAAGTGCAAGTTTTTTTATTTTTCTTAAAGACATTAATTTGGCCTTCTAATTTTTTTAATTGCAATTTCCATGAGTTCTTTCTGCTTATCTGCTCCAAACAAATTTTTAAGAGAGTTCTCAAGAAATTCTACAGCAGTTTCGCTAGTCTTAAGAGAAATTCGCTTCTCGGCATCCTGATACTCTTTTCCTATTTGCTCTTTTGCATTTTTAATCATATCTCCGACTTCTTTTCTTGTTTTTTCTTCAATTTCTTTTGAAGCCTCAATTGCCTCAAGCTTTGAAACGTTTATTATTTTCTCTGCATTAGTATTAGCACTTTTCAGAATGCTTTTTTCATTTTCCTTTGCTTCTTCAAGTATCTTTCTTCCCGCTTCCGCGTCCCTTAAGCCGTCCTTAATCGTGTCCTCACGTTTTTTAAGAATATCCAAGATTGGCTTTAAGGCAAATTTTCTTAAAATAAAAAATATAATAAGAAAATTTACTATCTGGGCAGATAAAAGAAGAGGATCAACTCCAAAATCTTTAATAATTTCCATAATATATTACTAACCTATAAAAGCTAAAATAAGAGCGTAAATAGCAATTGCTTCAGCAAATGCCATTCCCAAAAGCATCGCCGGAAGTATTCTTCCAGCCGCTTCAGGATTTCGTCCTATTGCTTCCATTGCTTTTGATCCTATCATTCCAACAGCAAGCGCCGGAAGCATTCCGCCTAATGCTATAACTAAACCTCCTGTTATTGTAAAACTCATAAAATCACCTCCTTAAAGCCACGCTTCTAGTGGGCATCACTGTGCGCAGTTGTGAGTATTGCCATAAAAGCCATCGTAAGCATTGCAAAAACAAGAGCCTGAACAAGCCCGACTATTATTTCAAGAAACATAAAGGGGAGAGGGAATACAAAGGCAAAAATAGAGGATACTGTAGAAAGCACAACCTCACCCGCAAAAATATTCCCGAATAGCCTGAAAGATAAAGAAATAACTTTTGTAATCTCAGAAATTATCTCAAGGAGTCCGATGAAAAGATTAATGGGATTCAGAGAAAAGTATCTTGTAAGATATTCAGCAATTCCAAGTGTCTTAATGCTTAGGACATGAGTTGCTGCTACGGATACAAGAGCAAGGCCCAGAGTTGTATTGATATCACTGGTAGCTCCCCGCAGAATAGGAATCAATTCCCTGTGTCCTTCTCTAGTTTCAAAAAAACCGATACTTGATACACCGGGTATAAGACTGCTCCAGTTGGCGATAAGAATAAAAATAAAAAAAGCCATGCACCACGGAAAAATCATTTTCACTTTGTCACTCGTTACTGATTCTGTCATTTCATAAAAAGATTGGACTACCATTTCCACTCCATTTTGGAAAAGATTAGGAACAAGTTTTATATTTTTTACGATGAAATAAGAGAGAGCAATTATAAGAACATCGACAAAAAGAGTGTGGAGAAGGGAATTGGTGAAGTTTATAAATCCCAAATGAAAAATTGACTCGGGCGCAAAGTGCATCGTAACTTATATTTTATGGGTAAATTAGCCTTAAGTCAAGAAGAAGAATTGTTATTTAACCTGATTTTATCAACTATTATGATAGGCCTGTCATTTTTGGTATCGACTTTTCCTTCTACTATAACAACAGTGTCTTTTTGCAAATAACTTTTGTATTGTTCAAATATTTTCGGAAAGACAATACACTCAACCATTATTCCTTTTTCGTCTCCAATAGTCATAAATGCCATCTCACTCCCGGTCTTTTTGGTAAAAATTCTTCTCATAGTCTCAACAATTCCGCCTATCATGACTCTTGAGCCTTCAATTTCCTCAAGGACTTGTGCCATTTCGTGCGTTGCAATTTTTTTTATAGACATCAGCTCGTCCATCATGGGATGAGCCGTAAGGTAAATACCTAAAAATTCTTTTTCAAATCCCAGTTTTTCTTTTAAAGTAAAATCTTCGACCTCTAAAGTTTTTATTTGTTCACTAGATGCTGGAGCATCAGTGTCAAAAAGCGTTCCTTGTCCTTCATCTTCTTGTTTCTTTTTTCTCCCTGTTTTTTCAATAAGTGTAGGGTATTCAATAAGAAGCGCAGCTCTGTTTCCAAATTTGTCCATAGCACCTGCTTTTATAAGACTCTCAATGGTTTTTTTGTTCACCGCGCCAAGATCGACCCTTTTTAGAAAATCTTCAAAACTCTTAAAATCTCCATCACTTCTACTCGTAATAATACTTTTTATTGCTGCTCCTCCTATATTTTTTATTGCAGAAAGACCAAATCTTATCTTTTCATTCTCTTCAATAGAAAACTCACTGTCTGACTTGTTGATATCCGGAGGCAGTATCGTTATGCTTAGTCTTTTACATTCCGCTACTCCTTCTGCAATCTTCTCATTCTTAGTAGGACCAGTAGTACCTCTGGATTCTGCAGTAAGAAATGCCGTCATAAATTCTACAGGATAGTGGGCTTTAAGATAAGCGGTCCTGAACGCAATAGTGGCATAGCATGCCGCGTGTGCTTTACCAAATCCGTATCCAGCAAAAGGCTCAAAAAGAATCCAAAGGTTTTCCGCATTTTTCTTATCCATTCCATTTGAAATACAACCGGCTATGAAATTATCATGTTGTTTTTTCATTTCAGCAGGAATTTTCTTTCCAACTGCTTTTCTTAATTTGTCAGCTTCTATCCAGGAATATCCCGCAACTTTTATAGCAGTAAGAAGAAGATCGTCCTGAAAAGTTATTATTCCGTATGATTCTTTTAAAATATCCTTAAGTCTTTTATCTGGATACGAAATGAGTCTTGGATTGTGTTTTCTTCTGATAAACTCAGGAATATTTGCCATAGGCCCTGGACGATAGAGAGCAACCATAGCTTGAACGTCAAAGATAGTCGTGGGTCTTAGTTCTTTTATATACCTTCTCATTCCGGCAGACTCAAGCTGAAAGATTCCAGTTGTTTCCCCCGATGCTAAAAGTTCATATGTTCTTTTGTCTTCAAAAGAAATGTTTGAAAAATCTATATCGAGCCCGCGGTTAACTTTAATAAACCGAAGAGTCTCCTGAATAATAGTAAGATTTCGCAATCCTAGGAAGTCAATCTTTAGAAGCCCAACTCCGTCTTCACCCACTGTATACATATCATATTGTGTAATAATTTTTTCTCCATTAGGCTCTCTTTGCAGAGGTGTGTAGTCTGTAAGAGGTTTATCAGCAATTACGACTCCTGCAGCATGTACAGACGCATGACGCGCAACCCCTTCTATTTTTCTCGCCAAGTCCAATAATTTTCTTGTTTCATTTTCGGTTTGGTAGGCAATTCTCAGCTCTGGACTTTGTTCAAGTGCCTTATCCAGAGTCATGGCATGGCCCTGCCATCCGGGAGGTATCATTTTCGAGATTCTGTCAGGACCAGCATAAGGCATTCCCATAACTCTTCCAGTGTCTCTTATGGAGCCTCTTGCTTCAATAGTTCCGAAAGTTATAATTTGCGCAACCTTGTCTCTCCCGTATTTTTTGGTGACATATTCTATTACTTCATCCCTTCTGTTGTCCGCAAAATCCAAATCAATATCAGGAGGAGACGGTCTTTCTGGGTTTAAAAACCTCTCAAAGGGAAGCTTGAAGAATAGAGGATCAACGTCTGAGATTTCCAATGCGTAGGATACAATAGAACCGGCATTTGAACCTCTTCCAGGGCCTACGGTAATTTTTTTACTTTTTGCCCAATTTACGAAATCCGCAACGATTAAGATGTATTTCTCATAACCCTTTTTTGTAATAATTGAGAGTTCATATTCCGATCTTTCTTTTATTTCATCTGTTAATTTCTTATACCTTCTTAATAGCCCCTCGTTTGTTTTTTCTGAAAGATAATCCGCTGCAGTTTTATCACTTGGAACATCAAATACAGGCATTATCCATTGTCCAAGCTTTATTTCAAGATTGCACATATCTGCAATTTTACCCGTATTCTCTACAGCTTCGGGGTTTTGAAGAAAAAGTCCTGTCATTTCCTCTTTGCTTTTCATATAAAAATCAGGAGAAGAAATCATAGAAAGCCTTCTGTCTTTATCGTTTAAGGTAGTTTGAGTTTGAATGCACAGCAGTGCTTCCTGTGCTTCAGCATCTTGAGGGTTTATATAATGGTTGTCATTTGTTGCTACAAGCGGGATGCTAAGTTTCTTAGATAAGTCAATCAGCCGTTCATTTAATGCATCTTGGTCTTTTACGTCTATGTGTTTTTGCAGTTCCAAATAAAAGTTTCCTTCCCCAAATATTTCATTTAGCATTTTTGCTCTCTCAACTGCTGTTTCTTCCTGCCCAAGTATTAAAGGTTCTGATACATACCCGCTAACGCAGGCGCTAAGACATATCAGACCTTCGCTATGTTCCTTAAGAAGTTCAGTATCGGTTCTGGGTCTGTAATAATATCCTTCCAGATTTGCAATTGAAATTATTTTCATAAGATTTTTATATCCTTTATCGTTTTTTGCCAGAAGTATCAGATGATTCGAGTCGCCGTCAAGCCCTGCTTCTTTATCATGTCTCGAACGCTTACTAATATAAATTTCACTTCCTATTATCGGTTTTATTCCCTGCTCAAGGCACTCTTTATAGAATTTAATAACTCCATACATGCTTCCGTGGTCTGTTATCGCCAAGGCTTTCATGTTTAGTTCTTTTGCACGCGAAACCATGTCTTTTACTTTGGAAAGACCGTCCAGAAGCGAAAAATCACTGTGGTTGTGAAGGTGTACGAAATCAGCCATTTATTTTCGACAGGTAAACTGTCATTTAATTATTTTATTTATTTCTTCGATTATTACTTTTGCTTCTATTTTTTCTTTTAATTTTGCCATGGTTTTTCCTATCAAGAACTGTAATGCCTGGGTTTTTCCCGTTTTGAAATCTTCTGTTGCCTGGGGGTTTTCTTTCAAAACTTGCGCTACCACTTTTTTTATCTTGCTACTATCCATACTAGCATAAGTTGAGGAAGAAATTATGGTTTTTATAAGATCTGCGGGTAAGGCTTCTTTTGCGTTTATTTTTTTGTTGATTATATAATTTGCGATTGTTTTTGGTTTGATATTTTCTTTCTCTCCAATTCTTACAGTTTCTTCAAAAAAATCTGCACTTTCTTTTTCGCGCGTAATAATTTCCGCATCATATTCTGAAATTCCGTAATCCTTTATAAATCTATCTTTTATTGCATTTGGCAGTTCCGGAATTTGTTTTCTAAAATTCTCAAGAATTTCATTTGTCCACCTTAGAGGTGGAATATCTGGTTCCGGAAAATATCTGTAATCGCTTGCCTCTTCTTTGGTTCTTTGACTGACTGTTTTTTGTTTTACATCATTCCAGCCTCTGGTTTCCTGAACAGGCGCTTCTTTCCTTTCAAGAATTTCAGTCTGCCTTTTTATTTCATAGTCAATTGCTTTTTCTACAAATCTGAATGAGTTTATATTTTTAACCTCTACTTTATAGTTGGGAAGTTTGCCATCAGAGGAGAGTGAGATATTAGGCTCAAGTCTCATATCTCCCTTTTCCATATCGGCATTTGAAATTCCTAAGTAGCGTACAATTTGCTGAAGCTTTTGAAGATAATCTCTCACGTCTTTTGCATTGTCAAAATCAGGCTCTGTAACTATTTCTACAAGAGGAACGCCCGATCTATTGAAATCTATCAATGTTACCTCTTGCTCATCTACTGTTTCATGAATCAATTTCCCCGTATCTTCCTCCATATGAACCCGTGTTATTCCTATTATTTTTCCGCTATCAAGCTTTATATTTCCTGCAAGACAAAAAGGTTCATCGTACTGACTTATCTGATAACCTTTGGCAAGGTCAGGATAAAAATAATTTTTTCTGTCAAACTTTGAAAATAGGGGAATGTTGCAGTTAAGAGCCATTCCAAGCATTACACACCACTCAATTGCGGTTTTATTTGGTACGGGAAGTGCGCCGGGAAGTCCAAGACAGACTGGACAAGTGTGAGTATTTGGTTTTTGTCCAAAATAATCAGCGGAGCAGCCACAAAACATTTTTGATTTAGTTTTAAGCTCTACGTGAACTTCAAGTCCAATTACCGGTTTCATAAATTTGGTTTTCGCTCTCTTAAAAATTCTGTTTCTTTTTCAAATTCATATCCAATGCTAATTATTCCTGGTTCAGAGAATTGTGGACCGATTAATTGCATTCCGATAGGAAGTCCATCATTGGAAAATCCTGCGGGAAGATTAATTCCAGTAAGTCCGGCTATAGAAGATGGTTCAACCAATACATCAGCAAGTTCTCCAAACATTGATTGGCCTTCTGAAGCACCTAATACAAGAGCAGGCGTGGGGCCAGTAGGCGCAAGTATGAAATCAACTTTCTTAAACGCTTCATCGAAATCTTTTATGATTATTGTTCTTACTTTCTGTGCTTTTTTATAATATGCGTCGTAATATCCCGAAGACAAAGTAAAAGTTCCAAGCATTATTCTTCTTTTTGCTTCCTCTCCGAAGAAACTCCTGTCATTGCCGTATCTTATACCATCATATCTTGCAAGATTTGAAGAAACTTCAGATCTCTGAAGTATTGTGTAAACATCTATTGCGTATTTTGGATTAAACAATTCAAGTTCTACAAAGGTGTGTCCTAATTTCTCGAATAACTTCTTAGTATCTTCAAAAACTTTAATAACCTTATTATCAACACCCTCGAGATAGTTTTTGGAGATTCCTATTCTAAGTTTCTTATCTGATTTACCAATGCTCGTCGTGTATTTTGGAACAGGTAGGCTTGATGTTGTAGCATCCATAGGATCGTGTCCTGCAATTATTTCCAATATTAAGGCTGCATCTTCTACGGATTTAGTGATTGGTCCGGGAGAATCAAGGGAAGATCCCATTGCAACAACTCCATATCTCGAAACCCTTCCGTATGTTGGTTTAAGCCCAATGACCCCACACCAGCTAGCAGGTTGCCTAATAGACCCGGCTGTTTCAGATCCAATTGAGCCAATCGACATATCCGCTGCGGTCGCAGCTGCCGATCCACCCGAAGAGCCACCGGGTAGATGTTTAGTATTCCACGGGTTAAGGGTTGGTCCATAATCAGAAGTTTCAGTTGAGGAGCCGTGAGCCCAAGCATCCATGTTGGTTTTTCCAAGCATTACCATTCCGGCATTTTTTAATTTTTGTGTTACTGTTGATTCATAGGGGGGAATAAAATCATCAAGGACTTTGCTAGATGCAGTGGTTCTTACTCCCATAGTGCAAAAATTATCTTTAACAGCGATAGGAATTCCTAGAAGTGGGAGATCTGATCCATTTTTTAATTCTTCATCTGCTTTTCTTGCTCTATCCAAAGCTTCTTTTTCAGTAATTGTCACGAAGACATTTAGTTTTTCCTGAAGTTTCTTAATCCTATCGAGACATGCCTTAGTAAGCTCAGTTGAGGAAATCTCTTTCTTTTTTAGTTTTTCTTTTGCCTGAGCTATGGTGAGGGAATTTAAATTTGCCATTTAATTAATTTTTATTAATCAGTGAAATCCCTTTGGTTTCTCTTATATTTATTTCCGTGCCATCTGTCTCAATAACAATATATCCGCTATTATTAACCGTACCGGGAGTAAGACTATGATAGTCTCCAAATCCAAGTTTAATTAAAGTTGCTCTCATTATTCCGCCATGAGTGACTACAAGTATTTTTTTACCCGGGTTTGCTATTGCTGTTTCTCGGATAAAAGTAAGAAGTCTGCTTGTTATCTCCCCATCACTTTCTATGTCTTTAGAGTATTTATAAGAAATTCTTTCCTCATGAGTTAATTTTTCTGTTAAATGATTCCATTCTTCAAGTTTCTTGCGTGGCTTACCTTCAAGATGTCCGAAATTTCTCTCTCTCAAAGCCTTGGTGGTTTCTACAACAAGTTTATGTTCTAGTGCAATAATTTCAGCGGTTTTTTTGGCTCTTAATAAATCAGATGAGAAAAACATATCGAATTTTATCTTTTTCAACTCTTTTGCTAAAGTTCTAGCGCCTTCAACCCCTTTTTTAGTAAGAGGTGAGTCGATGTGTCCCTGTATTATTTTCTCTACATTCCATTTAGTTTCTCCATGACGAACTAGATAAAAAGTAGTCGGAGAATTATTGTTCACTTGTTAAAACTCCTTTTACCCTAAACATGCCCTTGTGTTTGGTTTTTGTATTTGATAAAGCTTCTTCTTGAGATAGAGATGGGGCAGTTGTATCTTCTCGAAGTACATTTTCTTGGCCCGTAACATGATCCGTAGGTTTTACGTCGTCAGTATTTATTTCATTTAATCCTTCAATATATTTTAAGGTTTCTGCAAGCTGACTGTCGAACTTTTTTTCTTCATCTTCTGAGATGCTAAGGTTTGCCAGTTTGGCTATGTGTTTAATATTTATCTTCATGTTTCAAGTTTTGTTTACCCCTCGAAGCTTTAGCGAAGTGGGGCCACATGTCTTACATTAATTTTCATGAAGATATTATATGTCTTTAGGCTGAAGTAAGCAATAACATGTGAATATATTTTGATACTTTAAATCTTAATTGACAGCAGAACTAGTTTGTGTAATTATTAAACCTATGCTGACAAAAAATGATTTAAAACAGATCGACTTTCTGATTGGGAAGAATATTGATGCCAGAGTTCCAAAGATTATTGATGCCAGAGTACCTAAGATTATTGATGCCAGAGTTCCAAAGATTATCGATGCCAGAGTACCAAAGATTATCGATGCCAGAGTACCTAAGATTGTAAAAGATGCTTTTCAAGAGTTTTATGAATCGATTTTCGCCCCATATGTAAATAAAAATGAAAAAGAGCATGCGGAGATCGTAAGTGAAGTAAAAACTGTTACTAAAAGAATGGATTCAATAGAAGATTATGTTAAGGATCATGACAAACGAATCGAAGTTTTGGAAACCGCAATTCAAGTAAAAAATTAACCTCTAAATCCCAGCTGAAGCTGTTCATATCAACAACCAAACTTGACTTCTACCCCATAGTCATGTACAATCCTAAACTATGATAAAAGAAAATTCAATTGCTAGTTTGACAGGGCAAGCTGAGTCGCACAGAATCTTATCGCAAGTTTCTAGTATGAAAAAAGGGGAAGAAAGTGCAGAATTTAGAAATCGAAGAAACACAGCTTATGAAAAAATACTTGAAGGTACTGCCTCTCTTCTAATTGCAAGAAAAGGTATAGATGGAGAAGCTATATTAGTTGAGATTGCTAATGCTATGTTTCCCAAATTTGGAGACACAACAGGAGTGAATTCCACTTTCTATCTTAATGTAGCAATTAAAATCGCAGAAATTGCTGGCCAAGAGCCAAGCGGTAAGTCTTCTACTTAATTTTTTCAAGAATAAAACTCTTTGCTTTTTGAGAGAGGGAGTCATCGAGTTTTTCAAGTTTAATTTTTTTCTTATATTTTTGTTCAAGAGCTTTTGATATTAGCCAGTCTGCAATTTCAGGATTTTTAGGAAGAATCGGGCCATGGAGATATGATCCGATAGAATTTTTATAGATAGCTCCTTCTGTTTTGTCCTCGCCATTATTTCCAAAACCTTTTATGACTTTTGCAAAAGGTTTGAGATTTTTTCCCAGAAATGTTCTTCCTCCATGATTTTCAAATCCAACAACCTCGTAGGTTGCATGCGTAAGACCTACGAGGTTAGTTTCGATGATTATATTTCCGATGAGTCTCTCTCTGTCTTCTCCCGGATGTTCCGTATGGAGATCAAAAATTCCCAAGCCTTTTATTTTAACTCCGTCCGCATTTTTATAATATCTACCTAAGAATTGATACGCACCACATATATAAAGTCCCGGTGTACCATCTTCGACTTTTTTCTTTAAGGCACTAATTTTGTTTAACGTAAAATCTTTTGCGACGATTTCCTGCTGTGTATCTTGGGCACCGCCCATAAACAAAATATTTATATCATTTAAGAGTTTGGCATCGAATTCTTCATTAAGATTCAAGACTTCTGTTTTTATTCCGCGCCATTCACATCTTTTCTTTAGCACAATAATATTTCCTCTGTCACCATAAGTGCTCATTAGATCCGGATAAAGCCAGCCAATTTTTAAGTCGTATTTCATAGGATTTTTTTGCCGGTCAGGATTTTACGTAAATCAAGCATTGCTGAGTAAGTAGGAAGAATGTATAAAATGTCATTTTTTGGCGCAGAATCAATCAAATCCTCAACAGCGTCAGTTACTACGTCATAAGGCTTAGCATCGTTTCTATCGGCGTATTTTAGCCTTAGAGCCATGTCATAGACGCGGTCTCCGGAAACCAAAATATTTTTAAAGTTTTTGAGATTATTTTCAAAGTCCACATCCCATATCCATGAAACATCCCGGCCATCAGGAATTCTGTCATTTAAAACCAGCAGGAGATGTTTTGCCTTTAGCTCATTTATTGTCTCAAGAGATTGGTTAAAGCTTGCAGGGTTTTTAGATAGGAATATTTGAATTTTCCTGCCTTTATATTCAACAATTTCTTGTCTTCCGAACGCAGGCTTGAAATCTTTTAAAGCAATTAAAATTTTCTCATTTGATGCTCCGAGTGTCTTAGCAGTAAGAACTGCTGTATGAATATTGTATCTATTGTAAGCGCCGGGTAGTGCATAGGATTCAAAATTTTCAAGATCGGGTTTTGGTCTCTTCAATCCGCACTTTTTGCATGACCAATCTCCAAGATGCGAAAAAGTTATAGATTTATAATCCAATTTATTTCCGCATTTCGGGCAGTAGGCCGAGTCCGAAGCATGGTCTATGACTTGTTCTTTTCCTTTAACTCCAAAATATTTTACGTTCCTGATGTCTGCTCCAAGATAAGCAATTTTGGGATCATCCGCATTTAAAATTAAATTAGTTTTCTTATCAATCAGGCTTAGTGCTTTTTTCCATTTGTCAGAAATAATATTTACCTCGCCATATCTGTCCAATTGGTCTCTGAATAGATTTAAAAGAACGATAATATTCGGATATACATTATCCAAAATCAATGGCAGTGTATTTTCATCTATTTCAAAAATTGCAAAATCATAATCTAGCCCGCCGGTCAAATTTGATTTTTCTATAAGCGTCGAGGCGACACCATTTAATAAGTTTGCTCCTGCTTCGTTTTGAAAAACTTTATTTCCGTTTTTCTCAAGAATTGTCTGGATAAGTTTTCCGGTCGTAGTTTTACCATTGGTTCCGGCTATCAATATAACTTTTAAATTCAGGTTTCTCCTAAGGATCTTCTTGATAAAGTTCGGGTCGCTCTCAATTGCCATATGTCCGGGCCATGTAGAGCCAGAACCAAGGTTGAAAAACTTACTTATAAAACTTATAAGCTTACCAATTAACAAAGGGAAGAAGATCATGGGTTGATTATACAATGGATCCTTCGGCTATGCTCAGGATGAATTTAAATAAATTCACATTGAACGGAGGATTTTTATCCTTTCCTGCATTGGAGGGTGAGTATCAAAAAGTCCGGCGAAGAAGCTTTTCTTGTCTTTACCTTTGAATGGATTTGAGATGTAAAGATGTGCTGTCGCGTTGGTTGCGTGTTTTACCGGGCGGGGATAGGATGCTATTTTTTCTAGTGCGCTTGCAAGGCCCTCAGGATATCTGGTAAGAAGAGCGGCTGAAGCATCAGCCAGAAATTCTCTCTTGCGCGAGACTGCCAATTGTATAAGTACTGCGGCAATAGGGGAGAGGATTGCAAAAATTATTCCAATAAGCATAAATATCCCCTGGGCGGAACTGTTTCTATTATTATCCCTAGACCCGCCGAACCATAAAGTTCTCATAAACATATCCGATATCACAGCAATAAAACCTACAAGAATTGCTACAACAGCCATAAGCCTTGTGTCAAAATTTCTAACATGGGAAAGTTCATGAGAAATTACTCCTTCAAGTTCTGTTTTTGAAAGGCTATTTAAAAGTCCAGTGGTTACAGCAACCACAGCATGTTTAGGATCTCTTCCGGTTGCAAATGCATTGGGCGAATCGTCGTTCATAATGTAGATTTTTGGAGTTGGTACGCCACCCGCTATACATAAATTCTCAACAGTATTATATAGTTCCCTATTGTCTTCTTTTTTAATTTCCTTAGCCCCCGACATCGACAAGACCATCTTATCTGACCAATAGTAGCTACCAAAGCTTATGATTCCCGAAAAGATAAGGGCAAAGCCCACAAGAGATAGTCCTCCGCCTAGAGCTTGCGAGAAAACATATACAATAGTTGTTATAAAAACAACAAAAAGAATCATTATAAGCCAAGTTTTTAGCTTATTTGAAGATACTTCTGAATAAACTTTCATTCTAAAATTTTACCTCGACTTTTTCTTTGTCCTTCGCGTCTGCGCCAAAAAATTCAGCATCTTTGAAATTTAATAACTGAGCAAGGAATACGTTTGGAAAGACTTTAATTTTGGTGTTGTAATCAAGAACGCTTGAATTATAGAATTGTCTAGAGTATGCAATCTTATTTTCCGTATCAGAAAGCTCGGTTTGAAGCTCCATGAAATTTTGGCTAGCTTTAAGATCCGGATATGCCTCAGCGACAGCAAATATTGATTTTAGTGTCTGCGAAAGCTGATTATTCGCCTCTGATTTCTCAGCCATTCCTTTTGCCGAGACCAAAGCGCTTCTTTCCTGAGTGACTTTCTCGAATAAGTCTTTTTCATGTTTTGCATATCCTTTCACTGTTTCTATCAAGTTTGGTATAAGATCAGCACGTCTTTTGAGTTGAACGTCAATCTGAGAAAGCGCCTCATTGACCCTTAACTTTGCTGTAATCAAACCGTTATAAAGGAACCATAGAAAAAGTAATACTAACGCTATTACTATTACTGCGTAAATCATAAATTAATCACCTCCCTTAAAGTTTCATCCATTTTATAAATTCATTATAGTCTAAAGTATTTAAGATGTCACTTTTCTGAGCCCATCCTCTTCTTGCCATATCAACTCCATATTTCATATTGTCCATGTGTGAGACGGCGTGGCTATCTGTATTTATGATCATTTTGACTTTCTGTTCTACAGCCTGTCTGATAATCTGGTCCGTTAGATCGAGTCTGGTCGGCCATGCGTTAATTTCAAGTGCCTTATGGTATTTTTTGCAGAAGCTAAATATCTTCGGCCAATCAAGTTCGTATCCCGGCCTATCGTTTAATAGTCTTCCCGTTGGGTGGGCAAGTACTTTTGCTTTGGGATGAGAAAGTCCAGACAAAACTCTCTTGGTCATTATGTCTTTATTCATTGAGAAAACACTGTGAACAGAGACGATGGTAAAGTCCAACAAACCCAAAGACTTATCATCAACAGCAAGTTTTCCTGAGGGTAAAATGTCAGTTTCGAGCAATTTTAGTATTCGTATATTTTTTGTACTAGATAAAATTTGTTCGATATCTTTGTTCCTTAAGTTTATCAATTTATATACTTCTTCTGATGTATGTCTTGAAATACTTGGGTTATGTTCTGAAAATCCAAAGTACTTATATCCCAACGAAATTGCTTTTTTTCTCATTTCTCCTATAGTATTTTTTCCAAGGTCATGATTTGGTTCTATCGGAAAACTGGAATGTATGTGAAAATCCGCCAAAATTTCACGGGTTTCCACCAGTCTTGGCAGGTTATTTTTACCAGCAAGTTCTATCTCTCCGGTATTTTCTCTAATTTCGGGGGGTATCCATGAAAGGCCTACTGCATTGTAGAATTTTTTTTCAGTTGAGAAGTGACGGATTTTTGAATTTTCCTGATTTACGTCCTTTATGCCATGTTCCGAAAGAGACAAATTCTTTCTTAGTGAAAATTCCCTAAGTGCTACATTATGGTTCTTACTTCCGGTAAAATGCTGGAGCAGTGAGCCAAAGTTTTCGATGGGCTGAACCATAAGATCTACCTGCCGTCCTCCAGATGTGAGGATTGATGAGGTCTCTTTTCCTTTTTCAATTACACGTTCAATGTGAGGGAATGATACAAAGTGAGATAATACCGAAGTTGGGTTATTTGAGGCCACAGCGATATCAATATCTCCGACAGTTGGCAGACGTCGTCTGAGACTGCCAAGAACGCGGGCGTCGGCTACGTCTGGACATTTCTTAAGATGCTCTATAATCTTGTCCGCAATCTCTGCGGCAAAGGGTAATACCATGCGGGTGGTCTTGCCTTTGCCCTCTTGAAACTCTCCTAATGCCCTTAGGATATCACTCTGTGACTTATCGCCAAATCCCTTAAGAGGTGCAATTTTACCACTTCTTGCTAAATCCTTCAAGTCCTTGAGTACTGTCTTAGGGTCTTTTAGCCCAAACTCTTCTACAAGTCTATAGGCCTTCTTTGGACCGAACGATGGGATGTCCATAAGGATAAAGACTGTCTCCGGTACGCTCTTAAGCGCCCATTCAAAATATCTCACCTTTCCTTTTGTGAAAAGTTCCTCCAAGTGTCCTTTTATGGATACTCCTACACCCGGAATGCTGTCAAGCTTGCCTTCTTTGTAGTAGTCCTGTAGTTGTAAGGGGCTATTTTCTATAAAATCAGCTGCTTTTTGGTATGCAACTATCTGGAAATGGAACTTTCTCTCATCCTTTATAGTATATGCGGCCGCAACGTTCTTAAGGAGTTTGGCAACTTCTTGATTGTTCACTAGGGAGAATAATATCAGGGAATTGATGTTTCGGCAAGAGGCTCAACACCAATCTCTTCGAGCCTGAGTCCCAGAGCCGATGGCCTGAGCCATGCCGCATATTCGACATAGCTCAGTGCGATCCTGAGCTTATCGAATGGATCGAAGGATTGACTATAATTCAATAATTTGCTAGGATTGCAAAAGCTGTGGGGCTATAGCTCAGTTGGTTAGAGCGCTTCCCTGTCACGGAAGAGGTCGCGAGTTCGAGTCTCGTTGGCCCCGCAATAACTTACAGAAGATCGTCCCGCCGCGGCGGGGTCGAGCCCGCCTACACCAAGGTTTCGGCGGGTAAACCTGCACTGAGGCCTAGATTTCAACTGCTCACTGCCACAATTATTTCTGTCCGGAAAGGAGGAATGTATATGCCAAAAAAGGCAAATAAAACAAGTTTGAAAGATAAATTACCTATTGACAGTTTTCTATCAAGAATTAAATGGGACGATTCATATGTGAGCTTAGCTGTAGGACTTATTGTAGTTGTAATTATTGCAGTTCTCGGAGTAGTTTTCTTTAAAGGAAACAGAGCCATGCAGGATACCAGCTCTACTCAGTTTGAGCCGTCAATAAATATGGAGCAATCTGAAGAAGAGACTACAACCGGAGGCAAGGGTATGCACGTGGTAAAAGCGGGAGAGACTCTATGGAGTATCTCAGAGACTTATTACAAATCAGGATATAATTGGGTCGATATTGCAAAGGCAAATAAGATAACTAGTCCCGGTACAATTTTTTCCGGAAACAAACTCACTATCCCCGATGTCAAAGCAAGACAGACTACAATAGCTCAGACACCTGAAAAGGCCAAGGGAATATCAGGCAGCACGTATAAGATAGTCAAAGGCGATGATCTCTGGAATATAGCAGTTCGTGCGTACGGAGACGGTTATTCGTGGGTGAAGATTGCGAAAGCAAACAACCTAAGTAACCCTAATTTGATATTTTCAGGGAACACGTTAAAGATCCCGCGGTAACTTTGCTATACTATAGATAGTATCCGCGGGCGTGGTTTAGTGGTAAAATGCTTCCTTCCCAAGGAAGAGATTGTGGGTTCGATTCCCATCGCCCGCTCACGGGTGAGTTCGACTTGTCCTTCAGAAGTCTTAACGAAGGAGGATTCTCGTACCCCGCTCAAGAATTACGTTGTGTTCACGCTGAGGCATTGCGTTACGCGAAAATATTTAATTATAATACAAAATGTAGTATAATCTAACCATGAAGAATAAATATTCAAATAGATGGGTAGCTTTGTCAATTAAAGATAAGAAAATCATTAAGAGCGCCGCAACTTTTAAAGAGCTGTATGCAAGACTAGACGATAAGCGAAAAGATGTAGAAATTAAATTCTTACAAGATCCTCGCTTGACGATATCTCCCTAATGTCAAAAACTAAATTTTTCTATTATCCGGAGGATCATATTGATCCAAATACAAAAAAGACAACAACGATTTTCAAACCTTTAATACCGATTAGACTACAGGGAAGTAAATTGGCAAAGATACCGGTAGATTGTTTACTTGATAGTGGCTCAGATACTAATTTATTTCCAGCTGGATGGGGAGAAGCTGCAGGTATAAAAATAAATAAAGGCGAGCCTAAGGACATTTTCGGTATTGGTGGAGTTATTGTTCCAGCATTTAGACATCCAGTAGTATTGTGGGTTGGGACAAAGAAATTCACGACTCAAGCCGACTTCAGTGTTGTCCACAATACACCAATCCTGGGCAGAATGGATTTTTTTAAATTTTTTCCAGAAGTAATATTTAACGAAATAAAGCGATACGTTGAGATTGAATTATAATACCTGATGAGAAAGTGATCTAACCTATCCTTCGAAGTTTTACGAAGGAGGATTCTCGCTTGCACTGAGTTAATCGAAGTGTACCCCGCTCCAAACCTAAATACTTAAACTGGTATTCCTCAGCGTTGAATGTTTACATTCATATGTTAGTGCGTTAAAATATACTAACTAAATTGTGTACTAGAAGTTAGCAGATAGTATAAATAAAATTATTTTAGTTCGAAAATATGGCAAAAATTCAAATAAATTGGTCAAAGCTCTTACCTCTTACAAAAACGCAACTAAGTACGCTACCCAAGACATCTGGCGTTTATCGTCTATCCAGGAAAAAAGAGGATGGCAAATTTTATGTTTTTTACGTTGGTAGTGCAGGGAATATAAAAGAAAAACTCTTAAATCATATATCTGAGCAAGAAGAGAATACCCGTCTTAAGCAATACCTTAATCAGGGCGGGGAATTTCGTTTTAAATACGCTGAAGTTCAGGATCAGAATTTTAGAGAAGCGATTGAAAAACAGCTATATAGACATTACCTGCCAGAGCTTAATGCGGAAGAACCCAAGAGTACGCTAGACATAGAAGCAAATATTAACTAAGATGACTCTAGTTATTGGTTTAAAAGCAAAGAATGGAATTGTTATAGCCTCAGATAGTAAAGCTAGTGCAGAGATAACCAGCAACGATACTGTTCAGAAAATTTTCAAGCTAGGAGATAACAGTGCCATTGGGATTGCTGGTGACGGTGGTCTTGCAATGTATTTTCTTGATCAAATTAAAGAAGGTTTAAACCATGGGACGGGAGTTTTGGATTTGGCCGAGCAAATACGAAAAAAGGGTAAAGAGAAATTCAATGATTTTTTTGAACATTTGGATCCAAATAAACGCCCATCACTTTCTTTACTTTTGACTGGATATACTAAAAGCAAAGAGCCAGAAATTTATACATTAAATAGTCGTGATAATTTTGTGCCTCGAAAATCTGTTACTGGCTTTGAATGTATCGGCGTACCATATATCGCTGACTATCTCCTCAACCGCCTATACGAGTTTGAAATTGATGTAGACTCTGGACAGGAATTGTGCGTTTTATGTATTCAAGAAACAGGTTCCCAAGATACAAGTGTTGGAGGGCCTACGAGGGTTTTTAGTTTTTCTTCAACACAATCTTTTAAAGAACTTACATCTGAAAAAGTAGCTGAACTAAGGAAAAAAGCCGATCAGTATCGAGTTGCTCAGAAGAGTAGATTTTATCCAGAGGATCAAGACTAGCATAACTTCCTCTCTTAGCGTTTCCGTCGAATATTTTTGAATTTTTTAATTGGCGAGTTTTGCTTGATTTTTCTGAATAATGTTTTTCAATTAGAGCGGTAATCATTTTTTTTCAACTCGCTCTATTAAAGATTTTAAATGATTAATATTCTTTTGCCATTCTGGGCTTCGATTGGTTGCTATTCGTTCGCAGGAAGTTAGAGCCAATCTATAGCAGGAAGAAGCAGTGATAAAATCGCCCAAGTCTTCGAACGCCCAGCCTGCTGCATTATAAGCACCATAAGTTCTTATATCCCACAAATCCGTACCCTCGATTTCATACATCTTCGTAGCGATTTCTCCCTTCTCAAGAAGTAGCTTAGCCAATTTGGTAAAATTCTTCCCCCCAAATGCATCATGAGCAGCATTAGTTTTCTCCCGATATGCATTCTGAATTTGCATTCTATCTCTTTCCATGCAGGAATTATATCATTTAGTTGCAATTTCCGTTGTAAGTTATTAATGGTAAAGAAGTTCTCACGTTTCTAAGACTGAGTTTTTAAATTTCCCCATTGACGGGTTTTAGTTGATTTGATACTATAAATCGTGCCCCTATCAAAAATTAATACAACCGGCAGGCTCAGTACGAGAAAAAAAACGAAGTATATTTTTGTTTCGGGAGGTGTCATCTCAGGCATCGGTAAAGGCACCACAGCAGCCTCAATAGCAATGCTCCTCAAGTCAGCAGGTTATAAAGTAGCTCCGATAAAATTCGAGAATTATCTGAATGTTGATGCAGGTACTATAAATCCTATTGAACACGGTGATCCTTTTCTTTGTGAGGATGGTACAGAGACTGATATGGATATCGGAACTTATGAGAAATTTCTTCACGAGGACATGGGGCGGGAAAATTTCGTCACCATGGGACTTATTTATAAAACTGTCATCGATCGGGAGAGAAGATTTGAATACAAAGGAGAAGACGTTGAGGCAATTCCTTATATTACAGATGAAGTTATAGGAAGAATTGAAAGTCTTGCGAAGAGTAAAGATGCAGATATCGTAATTATAGAATTGGGCGGTACGGCCGGCGAGTATCAGAATGTTCTGTATTATGAAGCCTCAAGAATCCTGACTCTTAAAAAACCCGGCGATGTAGTACATATCCATGTAAGCTATGTTCCTACCCCAGCTCATTTAGGTGAGCCCAAGACCAAACCCACCCAGCTCTCTGTTAAGCTGCTTAATTCCATGGGAATTCAGCCTGACTTTATAGTTACGCGTTCTGAGAAATTCCTAGATCAAAGAAGGAAAGAAAGATTTGCACTTTTCTGCAATATGCATACAGATGATATTATCTCAAGTCCTGACCTTTCTTCAATTTACGAAATTCCGATTGTTCTTCATGATCAGGGACTTGATAAAAAAATTCTTCAAAAGCTTAGTCTTCCCGCAAGAGAGCCAAAACTTAATGAGTGGAATAAGCTTCTTGAAAGAATTAAAGCGCCGAATAAAAAAGAGCTTGAGATTGCAATTGTAGGAAAGTACTTTGGTACCGGAGATTATCAATTGAAGGATTCCTATGCGGCACTTTTTGATGCGATTGATCACGCTTCATGGGCAACCGGAGTTAAGATCAAAACCAAATGGATAAACTCGGAAAAAGTCGAATCCGCCGTCGCTAAAGCTTTGGCGGACAAGAAAGACGTAGAGTTGAGTTTAAAGGAAATTTTTGGAACGCCTGACGGAATAATTGTGCCTATTGGTTGGGGAGAAAGAGGTGCTGAAGGTATGATAACAGCTGCAAGCTATGCAAGAAAAAATAAAATCCCGTATCTTGGGCTTTGCTTTGGAATGCAGCTTGCTGTAATAGCATATGCGCGTGACGTTCTGAGATTTCCGGATGCAAATACCACGGAAAATAATTCTAAAACAAAACATCCCGTCATTCATCTTATGCCTAAGCAGGCAAAGTTTATGAAGAATAGGGCTTATGGCGGAACGATGAGGCTTGGCACGTGGGAGGCAATGGTAAAAACCGGAACAAAAGCATATGAAATTTATAAAAAATATGGCGGACTTATAGATAGGAACGGTTTGACTTCCGAAAGGCACAGGCATAGGTATGAGTTTAATGATGAATTTGCTAAAGATTTCGAGAAGAATGGTTTGGTAATTAGCGCAAGATCAGTGGTTGAGAAACTTTGCGAGATTATAGAATTACCAAAAGAAGATCACCCGTTTTATCTTGCGACGCAGGGACACCCCGAATATAAAAGCCGGCCCCTCTCTCCGCACCCGATGTTTCTTGCCTTTATTGAGGCTTGTAAAAATACAAAAAAATAGGGTATAATATCTAACTATGAATCCAAATTTTGTGCCTGGTGATACGGTTCGGGTACACCAAAAAATTAAAGAGGATGAAAAAACCAGAACCCAGATATTTGAGGGAGTAGTCTTGGGTATTAAAGGACGCGGCGAGAATAAAACATTTACAGTACGCAAGGTTGTCGGAAATGTTGCCGTTGAGAGAATCTGGCCGGTGAGTTCTCCGAATATAGAAAAAGTCGATGTAAAAGCCCATTCAAAGAAAAAAATCAGACGTGCCAAGCTTACGTATCTGCGAAACAGTCTTAAATGAAAATATCAAATCCGCTTGCCGTTCTCGGCGAAGATTTAGCCTGCGAGGTTCTTCGTAAAAAAGGATACAAGATAATAGAGCGCAACTTCAGAAAAGGATATGGAGAGATTGATATTATCGCAACTCACAAAGACGTGTTAGTTTTTATAGAAGTGAAAGCGAGGACGAGTAATAATTTCGGTACCCCCCTGGAATCAGTTACTCCATGGAAGATAAAGACACTTTTAAAAACTGCTCAATTTTATAAAATGAAAAGCTTTAAGCTTCCGGACGCGATGAGACTCGATGCAGTAGCCGTGATCCTGGATAAAGATAATAATCCCAAAGAAATTGAACACATCGAGAATATTTCACAGGGCTAATTATCCGTCTGGTTTAATGTTAAAATCCTGTCTCTGTACTGCGCCGCTTTTTCAAAATTGAGTTCTATTGCGGCTTTGCGCATTTCAATCCTGAGTTTTTTTACTAATTTTTCTTTCTCATCCGGCAAAATAACTTCTTTATTGCTCAGCTCAATAAGTACGTCAATTTCTTTTTCCTCTATCTCTTTTTTAACAAGTCTTTCTCTGACTATTTTTTCGATACTTTTTGGAGTTATTTTATGCTTTTTGTTGTATGCAATCTGTACTTTTCTGCGTCTTTCAACTTCCTTAATAGCTTCATCCATCGAACCGGTCCTGTTATCTGCATATAGAATAACAAGAGAGTTAATATTTCTGGCAGCGCGCCCCATTGTCTGGATAAGCGATGTCCGGCTTCTTAGAAATCCCTCTTTGTCGGCATCTAGAATTGCAACAAGAGATACTTCCGGAAGATCAAGACCTTCTCTCAGAAGATTAATCCCGACTAAAACATCAAAGTTGCCAAGCCTTAGATTATCAAGCACATCCTGTCTTTCAAGAGTTGCAATGTCTGAATGAAGATAGGAAACTTTTATTCCTCTTTCCTCAAGAAAAGCTGACAAGTCTTCCGCCATTCTCTTGGTAAGCGTGGTTACTAAGGTACGTTCTTTCTTCTTTGTCCTTTTTTTGATTTCACCCATAAGATCATCAAGCTGGCCTTTGGAAGGTTTAATGATTACTTCCGGATCTACCAATCCTGTTGGTCTTATTAATTGTTGTGAGACGCCATTTTCATATTCGGATGCAAGCGAGAGCTCATAATCGTTTGGAGTTGCGCTTACATAGATAAGCTGTTTTGTCCTTGCCATAAATTCCTCAAATTTAAGGGGCCTGTTATCAAGCGCCGAGGGAAGTCTAAATCCGAAATCAATAAGAGTCTCTTTTCGGGCCCTGTCGCCGTTGTACATTCCGCGTATTTGGGGAACTGTCATATGAGATTCATCGATTATACAAAGCCAGTCTTTGTTTATCGCAGAATAATCAAAGTAATCAAGGAGTGAGTAAGGGGCATCGCCCGGTTTTCTTCCATCAAAATATCTTGAGTAATTCTCAATTCCATTAACAAATCCAACTTCTCTTATCATTTGAAGGTCATAATTAGTTCTCTGTGTTAGTCTTTGTGCTTCTAAATCTTTTCCAATACTTCTTAGCTCTTCTGTTCTAATTTTTAAATCTTCTCTAATCTTCTTAAACACATCGCTATAGCTTGTAGGGTCGGTCATGTAGTGTTTTGCAGGATATACTACCGTTGCATCTTTTCTCTCTATAATATTTCCCGTGAGAGGATCGAATTCATTTATTTCCTCCAAAGTATCATCTTTTGCCGAAAAAGAAAGTCCAAGGTCAGAATATGCAGGAAACAAATCCACCGAATTCCCGCGGACTCTAAATGTTCCTCGTCTGAACGAATATTCGTCCCTTTCATATTGAAGGTCAGTAAGTCTTAAAATTATAGATTTTAAGGTAATTTTCATTCCTTTTTTAAGTTCCATTATGAAACGTCCATACTCAACAGGGGAGCCTAAGTTGTAAATACAAGAAACAGATGCAACGACTATTACATCTTTTCGTGTCAGAAGATTGGCAGTTGCCGAAAGTCTCAGCTTGTCTATTTCTTCATTTATTTCTGTTTCTTTTTCAATATAAGTATCTGTTTGGGGGATATATGCCTCGGGTTGATAGTAATCATAATAAGATACAAAATATGAGACTGCATTCTGAGGGAAAAAATCACGGAATTCCTGATAGAGCTGTGCGGCCAGAGTTTTGTTGTGAGATATTACAAGAGTAGGCTTCTGAACTTTCTCAATTACATTTGCAAGTGTAAATGTTTTTCCGCTTCCTGTAACACCAAGTAATACCTGATGAGGGATATTGGCAGAAATATTTTTAGACAACTTTTCAATTGCCTGCGGCTGATCTCCTGTAGGTTTAAAATTTGATTTAATTTTGAATTTCATTATCTTATTTTAGCATATTGAGATAGTTTGATTTAATTTGTTGTCTTGTATTTTATCAGTATTTTTCGTATAAATTTCATATGCTTCGATTTAACTCAGCATACTGAGCGGAGCCGAATGTATATGGCCGGAGTATTATATAGAAAAGAAAGGGAGCTTTTGGAATATTTAGCGCAATTTCAATCTCAGCATGGATATTCACCAACACTTGCCGAGCTCGCAAAAGCGACAGGACACAGGAGTAAATCTACAATTCATACGCTTATACGCTCGCTTGTTGAGAAAGGTTATGTCCAAAAAGTTGAAGGAAATACAAGGGTCCTTAAAATAATTGAGGATAAAGTAAGACTTGCTTCAATGGGTAATTTGCCGTCAATAGAACTCCCCTTGATGGGTTATATCGCAGCCGGTAATCCTCTTGAGCCCCATAGTGACCCCAGTGCAACGTTTCAGGTCTCAGCCTCTATGGTATCAGGCAAGAAGACTTCCTACGTTTTGCAAGTGAAGGGCGCATCACTGATAGAGGATGGAATACTTGACGGCGACTTTGTAGTTATAGAAAAAGACATGAATGTCTCAAACGGTGATATTGTGGTAGCAATCGTAGATGAAAATCTTGCCACTCTTAAAAAATATTATAAAGAAGGGGAGCGTATAGTTCTCCGCCCTGCCAATTCCCAAATGGATCCCATTTATCCGACATCCCTAACTCTTCAGGGAAAAGTAGTGGGAGTAATCAGAAAATTCTAATTTCAAAATCTTAAATGCAGAATAACTCTGGTACTTTATTTATTGTTTCAACTCCTATTGGAAATCTTGGGGACATAACTCTAAGGGCAATAAAGACTCTTTTTGAAGTGGATTTTATAGCCTGTGAAGACACAAGAATAGCGGGAAAGCTTTTAAAATATATTAAGCCGGTTTATGAAACCCTTTACGAAAAGACAGCGCCCCAGTACCATTTACTTTCTTACTATGAACAAAACGAGAAGCAAAGAATTCCGCAAATTATAAATTCTCTTAAAAACGGATCAAGCATTGCGCTTATTTCTGATGCAGGAACTCCTTCTATCTCTGACCCCGGATTTGAAATAGCAAGAGAATGTATAAGGGAGAATCTGAGAGTTGTGTCAATTCCCGGCCCAAGCGCTTCGCTTGCGGCTCTAACCATGTCAGGCCTTCCTACTGATAAGTTTGTTTTCGTGGGATACCCGCCCCGCAAGCATGGGAATAGGATTAAGTTTTTTGAAAATTTGAAATTTTTAAGAACTGAATTTAAAGCGACAATTATTATGTATGAAGCACCGCATAGAATAATTCAGCTTCTCTCGGAAATGGGTGAAATATTTGGAGATATAGAAATAGTTTTGGAAAGGGAATTGACCAAAGTATTTGAAGAAACTATAAGAGGGAAGATCTCAGAATTAAAAAAACATTTTGAAAAAAAAACTCCGAAGGGGGAGTTTGTAATACTTTTCAGCTAGATAGACTTAAGCTGTTTTTCTATATCAAGAAGGCGGTTGTACTTGATAATATTTTCTCCTCTGGCCGGAGCGCCAAACTTAACGTAATCAGCTGATACGGCAACGGCAAAGTCTGCAATAAAATCATCTACGGTTTCAGCACTTGTTGAGGAAGTGATAATCTTAAGCCCAGCTTGTCTTGCTACCTCAACTACTGCAAGTGCCTCAATTACAGTACCTACTTGGCTCGGTTTTATGACAATGCCCGTAATTGCTTTTTTATCAATTGCAGTTTGAAGCCTGTAGGGATTAGTGGATGTAAGATGGTCCCCGACTATAATCGTATTTTGGGAAATTTTTTCACAAATCTGAACCCAACCTTCCCAATCGTCTTCGGCAAGCGGGTCCTCAAGATATAATGCATGGAACTTCTTGTTCAGCTCATCAAAGTAATTTATAAGGTCGTTTGAGGAAAGCGGCATAATACTATCTTTTATTTTGTACTTCTTGTCAGAATAAAAATCATTAGCCGAACAATCAAGTCCAAGGAAAGCATCAAAACCAAGCCGCAAGGGAGTGTTGTCGATTGTATTTTTTATTATCGACAGCCCTTCCTCATTGGTTGCAAGACTTGGCCCAAATCCTCCTTCATCCCCAACAAGTGTGGGCAAATTCTTAAGTTCGAGACTTTCCTTAAGAAGGTGATAAATATTTACGCCCATTTCGAGCGACTCGCTGTAGGTCTTAGAACTTGCAGGGATGAGAAGAAAAGACTGAAAATCCAAATTTCCGCCGGCTATTTTTCCTCCATTTAGAATATTAAAACATGGTGTTGGAATCTTTAGATCAAGATGACCCTTATCTATAAATTGGCGGAGATACAGGAACAGAGGAATAACCGAACTTCTGGCACCCGCCTTTGCTGCTGCAATTGAAACTGCTATAGTAGAATTTGCGCCAAGCCTGGACTTATTTTGTGTTCCGTCCATCTCAATCATAAGCTTGTCAATTTCCCGCTGCTTATCTATATCCATTCCGATAAGCTTAGGACCAATTTGATTAGTAACTGCATCGACAGCTTTTAAAACCCCGCGCCCATTGAACCTATTCAGATCATTGTCAATAAGCTCTGCGGCTTCAGAGCCGCCTGTAGATGTCCTCCCCGGAGCTGATGCGGTAGAAATAGTATTGTCGGAAAGTATCAACGTAGCTTCAACTGTCGGAATTCCTTTGGAATTTAAGACTTCACGGGCACTTACTTGTTTTATTTTGGCCATACAAGAAGTATATACTTATTCTTCGGAAATGGGAAAGAAAATTAGATACTTACATCAGCTAAGCAATTATTTTTTTAAATTCTTCAACTAGATCTACCGGTGTTGGGTCCTGACCGTATAAAAGAGCAAGATAGTATGATGTCCAGTCAGAAAGAGCGATGCTTGAAAATATTTTTTCAAAAACAGATTCTCCCTGCATTTCTAAGATCACGCTCTCAATTCCTTTGAAAGATATTAAGCTTGCTGTAGCTTTGTATCTTTTTCGATTCAGCGGACTATCTGATGGATCCTTAAGCATAATTATTAAAAATTTTCCTTGCGGATTAGTAAAACCTACCATTTCATTGTGGTTAAGTTCGGGGAAAAAGTTCCAAAAAGCTGGAGTTTTTGAATTTTCGTTAATTTTTATTTTCCAAACCATAGCAACTGATTTATATTTAGGAGAGGAGTAAACAATGGGTGTTTTACCCATGATCTTTCTTGCCAAAACTTTTCCTTCTGCTTCACTTCTCTTAGTATAAGCTTTGAGTTTTTCAGAAATATTGATAACCTCTTGGGATACATCAGGAAGAAGACCGTGATTTATCAATACCTTAAGAATAGCACCAAAAAAATAACCCGTGCCCATTCTGGGCTGAAAAGAAGGATTTGGAATTGGGAGCTTGATGTGAGGCGCCTCATATTTACTACAAAGTTCTTCAATTTTCCCGCCGCTTGATAATCCTATGAACGGCATCCCGCTTATCTTTGCTTCCTCAAGCGAGCTAATTGTTTCCTCTGTGTTACCGGAGTAGGAAGAAATAAGATTAAGCGTATTATTGCTATAACTTTCCGGAGGAAGTGAATAATATCTATTAATGTAAATTTCAAAATGCTTGTAGTTTGGATGGGTTTTAAAAAGACTGTTACAATAAATCTTGAGCAAATTCGCAGGAAGCGCAGATCCACCCATTCCTGAAACTGTAACGCTCTCAAACTTACCCTCGAGTTTTATATTCTTAGCAATTCTTATTCCCTCTGCGAACTGATCCGGAAAATCAATTATTACCTGACGCAAATCAGATTTATCTATAGAAGCAATAGCATTTTTATCATTTAAATCTATCATTTTAAGTATTTAATATACTAATTAATTCATTATGTATTATTCCATTACTACATACAATATCATCGTCATTGATTGTTGAACGTTTATTTTTAAAATTAGTCACTTTTCCTCCAGCCTCCTCGACAATTATCATAGAGGCAGCTCTGTGCAGAGGTGGAACTCTGACCTCAAAGTGACCGTCAAATTTTCCCATTGCAAGTCTACTCAATTGATATGGGTAAGAGCCTCCGATCCTTACGTATTCACATTTAGAAATAACTTTCTCGATATACTTAAATTCATTTAATCTTTTTTCAGATTTAGCTCCAAAGTCAGCACTAAGCATGGAGTTTGAAAACAAGGAAGTTTTTGATACTTTAATTTTCTTTCCATTCATGAAAGCACCTTTGCTCTTTTCTGCCCAAAATAACTCATTTAGTACTGGGATATAAGTTACTCCCAGAATAATTTCATTTTTATATGTTAATCCTATCGATATACCAAATTCTGGAAGGTTATGTATGAAATTAAAAGTGCCACAGAGAGGATCCACATACCAACGATAGTCACTTTTCCCTACAACTTCTCCAAATTCTTCTCCTATAAATCCATGGTTTGGAAAATTTGCATGGAGAATTTTCCTAATTTGTAACTCAGATTTCTTATCTGCCTCAGTGACTTTATCTATAGCACCTTTTGAGCTAATGACACCAGTCTTACCAACTGAGTAGTAATCTAATAAAATTTTTCCGGCGTCTACTCCTGCTTCTTTTGCGATTTTCAACATATTAAGAAAATATTGGAAATGCTCTAATTAAATACATCAACTTTAATTTCGGCAAGTATTTTTTCAAAAATTCTAGCTATCGATTCCTCATAGACTTGCGCTTCTTTCATTATCTCTTCTTTGGTTTTGTTTTGAAGCTTACCTTTTACCATAGTATAGTATTTCATCTTTGATTCCGTACCTGAAGGGCGAGTATGGATCACGGTTCTTTCGTCATCAGTTAAGAAAAATGAAAGCATGTCGCCTTTATCCCAATTTCTGGTCTCTATTAATTTTCCAGTCTGACCGTCTCTTACTTCTCCAGTTAGTCTATCAAGCACTTTAATAACTTTTTTTTCGCCTATTTCCTTTGGAAGATTTTCTCTTAATTTTTCCATTGCAAGATTCATTTGATCAAATGCTCCAAAACCTTCGATTACTTTATAGAACAATCTCTCAGCATAGTATCCGTATCTTTCGTAAATGGACTCAAGCATGTCCATGGGGGAAATATTATTGTCTTTGCAGTAACCAGCCATTTCTGCAGCGATAACAGCCGGAGTTTCCGCCCCTTTATCCCGATATGCATTTCCAAAAAGATATCCGACGCTTTCCTCGGCAGCGAATAAAAAGTTTTTTTCTTTTGGAAGATTTTGTATTCTATCTCCGATGAACTTAAATCCCACAAGGAGGTCACCGATTACTTCAGCACCGAAGCTCTCACCAATATCTTTAAAAAGGTCAGTCGTAACAGATGTTTTAACCAAAACGGGATTGGTAGGTAGATTTTTTGATTTAGAAAGATTTTCCAGTAGGAAATATTCCATTAATACGGCTCCTTGGTTTCCGCTTAGAGGAGTCCATTTCCCGTTCCTATCTGGAATAGCCATCCCAAGCCTATCTGCATCGGGATCGGAAACAAGAACAATGTCCGCTTTAATTTTCCTAGCAAGTTCAATTGCCTTTGTATAAACGATAGGGAATTCAGGGTTAGGAAAGTGATCCTCGACTTTAGGGAAATCTCCATCAAGACTCATCTGATCTTCTACGCAATGTATGTCTTTAAAGCCCAATTCGTTCAATACTGGTAGAACAGACTGAGATCCAACACCATGAAGAGGAGAGAACACTATCTTAACATCTTTCCCATCATAAGTTGAAGCTCTTTTTGCGGATAGAATGAACTTTCTATCTACATCTCTTGAAATATATTTTATAATCTTATTGCTTACAGCTTCATTAAAATCAACCTTTCTTATGTGTTTGATATTATTAAATTGTTCTTCAATTTGAAGTCCTACGTCTGGAAGCACCTGAACTCCGTTTTCATCATAAACCTTATATCCATTAAATTCCGGTGGGTTATGGCTTGCAGTTAGAACAATTCCCCCCGCACACTCTAGCTCTCTTACCGTAAACGATAACTGTGGAGTAGCTTTGTAGTAGTTGTATATATATACTGGAATGCTGTTTGCGGCGAGTACTCGAGCAGTTTCTTCCATAAATTTTTTAGAATTATGTCGGCTGTCGTATGCTATAGCTACTCCCCGCGATACAACCTTCGGTTTGTGTTTCAATAAATATTGAGAGTATGCTTGAGACGCCCATCTTATCATGTAGGTATTAATTCTATTTGTTCCTATATCCATGGCTCCTCGAAGACCACCTGTTCCGAAAATCAAAACTCTATAGAAGCTATCCATAAGATCCTCCCAGTTAGAATTTTTGATTTTTTCCATTAAATCTTCTTTAAATTCTTCAAATTCAGGATCCACGAGCCATTTTTTAATCTCGAAATATGCAGTCTTATTTAGCTTCTTTTTTTGAAATGCGGTTTCTAATACATTGAAGACATCAGGAGACATATTTAATTATATTAGATATTGAGTAAAAAAATGTCAATGGCGTCTGCTGTAGGCATATTTAATTTACCGGTTTTTTGCGAAGAGTCTATGCTGTAAAGCTTTTCATAAATATTTATTAATTTTTCAGAAGTAAATTGACTGGCTTGATTTTCAAGCCTACTTCTTTGCCATGACATTATCTTTGAAATTTCATCAATGCTTTGATTTTTATCTTTTAAAGCAATCAAAATGCGCAATTGCCTTGTAATCATATAGATTATAATCTCTATCGGACTATTTTTCAGAAGATCGTGGAATAATTTTACAAGATTCTGTCCGTTATTGGGCGCAATCGCGTCGAGAAAATTAAATATCAATTTCGGTATTTTAAAGGTCTGTATGCTTGCTTTGGGGAATTTATCAAGCATTCTTTTTCCAATTTCTTTTTCTTCCCAAAGAATAATATTCGAGGTTTTACTATTTGCGTTTAATATTTCAATTATTTCGTCAAGACTTTTGCTTGGTTTATTTTTTGATAAGAAGTTTTCAATAGAAGCATTCTTCTCCTCAAAGAATAAATTTTCTCCCTGAAAAAGATTGTTTAAATCATCCTTATTTATACCCGTACCTTCAAATGAAGTAAGGTTGGGGAAAGATTTCTTGAAATCAAAAAAATAATTCCGCGATTCATCAGTACTGTCTCCATGAATTATAGTAATCATAATAAAGTAGTTCCTAGCAACTAGTAACTAGTGGCTAGTTGCTGCTGCTTTGTATTCTTTAAAAAGTTTATTTGCCAAGGCTCCTAAATGTCTTCCGCGCGAACGGTGGGGAAGTAGTGCGCCTGAAAAATTCTTCGGAATATGAAGAAGCTCATGAATCAAAACCTTCTTTCTGTTGTCATCATCTAATTTGTCATAGTATTTGGAAAGAACTTCGATTACATAAGCAGGTTTTATGCCGAGTGCTCTTTGGAAGATCTTAGGCATAGACCAGACTCTTGCATAAGCTCTTGATCTTGATCCCTGAGTTCTAAAACAGAAAATTCTTGAGGGATCAATATGAGGCAGAGAGATTACTCTTAAAATTTTCTTTATATCTTTTTTTACGTCATCCGCTTCTTCCCATTCCATAATAAATAGTTACTAGATACTAGTTGCCAGATACTAGTTTCGTACATGCTGTTTTACTATTAACTAATATCTAATAACTAAGTTCTGCTTTATGTGTGTTTATCCGCTACATAAGAAGCTCCGTATGCCTCCGGCTTAGTCTTTGCAACATAACCATTTCCTGTCACCATCCCTACGACTTCTTTTATCATGTCTCGTGTATCTCCATGCTCTCCCACGTCAATATGTATTTCAAGATCATAATCAGGCATTTTTCCGTTTAAAGTTTTCTTAAGAAGAGGTACGAAGGTTGAGGCAAATTCCAAAGAGCCCATTGTTTCTGCATATATTTTTTCACGCAGGCTATGAATATTTCCGGCAGTAAATCTTTTCCAAAAATATTTCCCGCCTGTTCCTCTTCTATGTACGAGAATTGCGGTAACCAAGCTTATTGATTTGACACCATTTTTTACGCCCGCTTTTTCGTGCGAATCAGTGCCGATTACAAGACTGTACTGCGCTTCCGCATCTTCCTCAAGAAATGCCTTTATGTATGATATGACGTCTTCAATTTTGAGTTGTCCGTGGGTAATGCTTTGATATAATCCGTTTTTGACTCGGCTTACTTCCATAGTTTATGATTATAACATATTTTAGCTTCAATTTTAAGATACAAAACCAAAAAACTTGGAGACTTTAAAAAAGAAAATTGGCTTGCACTGAGCTTGCCGAAGTGTACCGCCAAGGGGATTCTCTTCGGCTATTTCAGCTCGTATTGAGCTCGCCGAAATGCTCAGAGTAAACTTCTCATCCCCGCAATAATTCTTCAGCGAACTCAGTACAAGTATTTATTCCAAGTTTTCCGTTGACAAGCATTTGCTTCTTTGCTTTTGACCAACCCTTTAGCTGTTTTTCTCTTTTGGCTGCCTCAAATTTAGAATTGTATTTTTCGCAATATACTAAATCTATCTCATTAAATTCCTTTGTTGATTTATTAAGTTTATTTTTATGCTGGCCTACTCTTTTAGGAAGATCATTCGTTATCCCGATGTAAAAAGATGTGTGGTCGCAAAAAAGCAGATAAACAAACCACATGAAGTAATTATAAACAAATTGGCTTGCACTGAGCTTGCCGAAGTGTACCGCCAAGGGGATTCGAACCCCTGATTCTCTGGCTGAAAACCAGATGTCCTA
>JBBTVO010000009.1:0-27241 GCA_038063195.1 Patescibacteria group bacterium | reverse complement strand
ATTTGTCTTTATTATCATTTAGGACTTTGCCCATGCCCGCCTGTGTTTGATTCGTCTGAGTTAAAAAGAGATTACAAAAAGAATATAAAACACATAGCTAAATTTCTTGAAGGAAAAAGCAAGAGAGTTTTAAAAGATCTAGAAATTGAGAGAGATAAAGAAAGTAAAGCTGAAAACTATGAAAAAGCAGCAAAAATTCAAGTACAAATTGACGCAATACAAATAGTAACAAATCCCTCATATAAACTTTTTGAAGACGAATTTTATCCAAATTTAAAAAATGATGTTTCCGCAAAGGAAGAGTCTGAGTTAATAAAAGTTCTTAAGAATACCCGCTCAAGAGTAAGAAGTATTAGAAGAATAGAGTGTTATGATATTTCCAATATACAAGGTAAATATGCAGTAGGATCTATGACTGTTTTGACAAACGGACAAAAAGATACATCTTCATATAGGAAATTCAAAATAAGATATACGAAGAATGAGCCTAATGATTTTGCAATGATGGAAGAAATTCTTGTGAGAAGATTTAATCATCCCGAATGGCCATTTCCTGATCTTCTTGTAGTTGACGGCGGAAAGGGCCAGGTATCCGTAGCTCTAAAGGTTCTCAATCAAAAAAACCTTGAAATTCCGCTGATTGGACTAGCAAAACGAGAAGAAACAATCGTCACTTCAGATCTAAAAGAAATTAATTTATCCAAAGATTCTCCCGCGTTACTTTTGATTATGAGAATCCGCGACGAGGCTCATAGATTCGCAATAACTTACCACCGCAACCTCCGCTCGAAAGGTTTTACAGGTTCTTAAAAGTTTATTGTGTAAATTTAAAAGTAGAGAGGATTTGATCAAGAATGTTCTGATGATCTACAGATGGGGGCTGGTTGTTATCCCATAATTCCACTATTAATACTTCTGTATTAGTTTTGGGAATATAAACCTCAATATGTTTTGTCGCCGGTCCTAAATTACCGACGTACCAAATTGATTCTTTGCCATCGACTCGTATTGTTTTTTTAGAATCGGGAATTAAAAATGATCCGCCTCTTTCCTTAATAAATCTACTGACAAAATTCTCCAAGCTTTCACCGCTCGATTTGGGTACTTGGGAAAAATTAATTCTATAATCACTGTTTTTTGTGAAAGAATCATTCCAAGGTTGAGTCGTTGATAGTACCCCTTCATCCAGCCATCCACTTGGTAAATTCGAAATGTACTTCTGGGTTACATTTAGGCTAAGTGGATATTTCAGTGTAAATATTTTGTTTGGAGACGTATATGTTTTCCATGTGGAAGCGTCGGTGGTTTGGCTTGCATCGGTGAATTTGAAGGTAGAGAGAATTTGATCGAAGATTGGTTGAACCTTATCGAAGTTTTCTTGTGTTTCAATAAAAATATGATATGCAATCCCATTATGGACACTATAGATATCTGTTGAGCCAGTACTTCCGCAGGGAGTTTTATCAAATCTTAAAGAATTATCAGAATTTAAATTAAATGCCTTTCCTGTAGTTGAAGAAATACTTAAGCACCATGTTTTCTGATCAATATAATTACTGAGGCTAAGTACTGTTGGTTCTGTTGCGATGACCACTTTATTATTAGAAAGATTGCCTGTTGCATTCCCATTCGCATCTTCAGTGAAAGTAGATGTTGGTGGATATTGTAGTGAATATTTTCCTTTGGCATTTGTGTATGTTTTCCAAGTAGGAGTGTCAGCTGCTTGGCTTGCATCGGTGAATTTGATTGAAGATACTATGACATCTAGAGCGGTAACTGCTTCGCTCGTATATGCGGTCAATATCATAAGATTGGCAGTAGAGTACTTAATATAATATTGTCTAGTATTTGTTTTTGCTTGAATTTGAAATGCTGGGGCACCTCCTATTGTTAGGGTCTTTTGATACCCATAAGCTTGAGGCGCTGTATTCCTGAACTGTTCATTAGTTTGAGTATTTTTTGATAGTTGTACATTAAGTAAAGTATTAGTAGGAGTATCAGCATAGTTTTCAGTAGGAGTTGCTCCATTTTGATAAAAGCTAATCGATGCTCCAGGTGTGCTCCAGCCTGGTACTTCTTGTGTATACCACGCTTTAGGATATTTAAAAGAAAACCCATAAGTTGTATTTGTATATGTTTTCCAGGTGGCGGTGGGGTCGGATTCTGGTGATTTAATTGGTGAACCTCCAACAAAGGGAGGAGTTGGTTCGGATTTGAAATTTAGGGCAAGGTATGTTCCGCCGCCGGCAAAGATTATTAAAAAAATTACAATCAGGATAATAAGTTTTCCCGACAGAAAAGATTTGGAAGATGGAGGAGTTACAGACGAAGCTGGTTGAACAGGCGGAACGGTTTGAGCTGGTGGATTAGTTGGCTCTGCAGTTTGATTATCCATAACTTAAGTATTCACGGAAAATTCACAAATGTCAACAATTAGCTTGAATCCCTTTAACCACCAATATACTAGTATAATAGTATTTGTCATTCCGATTAATTTCTTGATACATCGTAGACGTAAGGGAGATAGAGGAATGTGGCAGGGGAATCATCGAGTAAATATTTCTGAAAATCTGAATAAATCTTCTTTCTTTCATTAAGATCGCTAATTTTCCTGCCATCTTCAAGTAATTTATCTATTCTTAAATTCTTGTAATTAGTAATATTGGTATTTTGGTCTGAATGCCATAACATGTATTGATCGGGATCTTTTGATAAATTGAAATCTCCCAAAAACATTTGAAAATTGTCGGGAACAATTTGAACTTCTTCTATCTGAACCTTGACCCCTATTTTATTAAAATTTTCTTTTAAGATTGTGGCTGTATCTTCATACTGCGTGAGTGTTTTTAGGGTAAATTTTAACTGAGAAGATTCGGAAGCGCTTGATGAGGTCAGTAATTCTTTTGCACGGGGAATATCTTGTGTATAAATCCCAATTTCAGACTTTGCCCATGAACTGGGTGAAAAAGGCCCATAATTTCTAAGTCCCTGAGTAAAACTATCCGTAACTGCGAGTGAGAGAGCCTCCCTTACCTTTTTGTCAGAAAGAACTGGATCAGCTGTGTTATAAAATATCGTAACTAACTGTCTCTGATTTAATGTTTTTTGAGTTTTGACCGAATTAAAAACTGAAAAAGCCTTTTCTTTGAATACTAAATTGTGGATTCCCAAGATTTGTGATGTTTCCCCAAGAGTAAATGAAGTCTTAAGTGAGTCCTCTGTTGGGAAAAAAGTGTATTTTATGTTTTTCGGATCTTGGTCTTTTGATGAGAGTTCTATTGAAGAAATAAAATTTCCATTAAGTTTTAGGTCGTTTACTTTATAACTCCCCAGCCCCACAAAGCCCTTCTTGAATATCGGTCTTGATACAGTGATAAGAAAAGGGGAGTAGGCATCCTTGAGCTTAAATACAATTTCGTAATCATTTGGTTTCTCAATGACAGCATCTCTGAAATTATAATTTATCTCCTTTGATGTAAGATGGGCTCCGTCTGTAAAATACAAGTTCTTTTTAAGAAAGAATGCGTATCTCCTTCCATCATCTTCTATTTTCCATGACGAAGCTATATCTGGCGCAATTTTACCGTCATCAGAAACTTTGGTAAGCCCACGCGAAACCTTAGATAGAATTGAAGACGGCATGTCATCTATAGTGTACGAGCCTGTAAATCCAACTGTTTGCTTTGAAAGGAATGGGAATGCGTATGGAACAATATCCAGGAAATATTTCAAAGCAAAGAACCCTAAAAGGCCTATTACGAAGAACAATAGAATGGTTTTGCTCCATTTGCGGAAATACGCTCTTATAAGCCAGAAAATTAACCTTCTTCTAAAAACGATCATAAATAACTATTTTATTTTGAGGTGAAAAGCAGAGAGATAAGTGCGAAGAAAAAAGCAAGACCTACAGTTATCCAAATTAAGTACTTTTCAATACTTTGTCTTGACCTGTAAAACTCTCCGCCTCCCCCGAATGACTGTGAAAGACCGGCGCCTTTAACTTGAAGAAGAATTGCTCCTACCAGAAGAACGGGTATTATTATCTGCAGAATATTAATTAAAATCATAAGTTAGATTATATATTCCCTGCTATGGTTTTTGCAAGTTTTTCGGAATCGTGATAAAGAGGAAAATCAACAGACACCAGATCATCCTGAATTATTTTAAATGGCATCTTGCCTTTTCCGTTAATTATCGGTACATATTTGTATTGATATTTCCATTTTGGAGGAATTTCAGGCTCTTGGTTGTTGTTAAGAAGGAAGGTGTCAAATAGAATTCCTCCGCAATGTTTCTTAATTGCATTTGCAAAATCTGAAATTGTGTATCTCGGAGTCTCAAAAGGTTTATTTGCGACATTCGTCACAAAGAACTTTTTGGCTTTTGACTGCCTGACGGCGTCAAGGATTTTGGGAACCATAAGACTCGGAAGGATGGTTGTATACAAGTCTCCGGGGCCTGCGATTATCAGATCTGCAGATTTGATAGCTTCTATTACTTGCGCATCAACGTCAGGACTTTTTGGCCTTATGTGAAGCTTCTCAATCTGTCCTTTAAATTTCCCAAGGTCAATATTTTCTTCCCGTGTTACTATATGTCCTGTTGAAGTTTTGGCCCAAATTGAAATTGGAGTTGTGGTGCATGGGTATATCTTGCCTTTTGTTTTGAAAATCTTCTGAATTTCAAGAAGCCCTTCGTTAAAATCTCCTTTTATTGAAGAAAGCGCAAGTAGGATCAAATTGCCAAGTTTGTGTCCGGGCAGAATACTGTCAGGGCCATACCTTCTTCCTCGGAACCTATATTTAAGAAGATCGATTAATATTGAGTCCGCATCAGACAATGCCACTAGGCAGTTTATGATATCTCCTGTTGGAAAAGTCTTGTAATATCTCCTAAGCCTTCCTGCAGAGCCACCGTCATCAGCCATGGAAACTATAACAGTGATATCGGAAAAATACTTCTTAATGCCGCGCAGGAGATTGGCCGTACCTACTCCGCCTCCGAGACAAACTACTTTCTTATCAACCATGTTAAGAACGTAATTATAGCAGATAAGGCGAATCCCGACACTATAAATGCCGTTATTTGATTGAAATGAAAGCTTGGGATCATAAAGCCCGAGTATGAAAATCCCTGAAAGGTGAAGGGCACTATGCTTATCTGTGGCACAAACATAGTAAGAAGAAGAAATATTATGATATTGCTGAAGAATGAAAATAGCCCAAGAGTGAGAATATTTAGAGGCAAAGATATTATATTTAAAATAGGTTTGACCACCATGAGCATTACGGACAAAACTGCGCCCGCGAAAAGAAATGTGGCAAAACCCCCTGTAATCTTGAATCCCGAAAGGAATTGCGTCAGGGCAAAAAGTGAAACTGAATGAAAAACTATATTTCTTATTATTGCTCTCATAACTGTATATATTAAATCCAGCACATAAAGTATATGCTAGGATAAATTGTATAATAAGTTAATGAAATTACCAAATTTCGATGAAGAAAGAAGGTTATGGAGGGATCAAATTGAATACGTAGTAGGTGTCGATGAGGTAGGGAAGGGCTGTTTTGCAGGACCTGTTACGGCAGGAGCTGTAATATTTAAGAAAAACAGTTTATTTAGAACTGGACTTTTGTCTAAGATCAATGACTCCAAGCTTCTTACTCCAAAAATACGAAAAGTTTTGGCCAAAGAAATCAAAAGAGAGGTTATGTTTTATTCTATTTCAACTGTCGGCGTTTCAACTATAAACAGATTTGGGATTGGCAAGGCAACGCAAATTGCAATAAGAAAATGCATCAAGGCTATCTTAAAACAAGCAAGCGAACAAACGAATAACAAACCAACCGCTTTTGTTCTTGCCGATGGGTACCATATTAAATATATCCGCGGGATTGGATTATCAAACCAAAAGGGGATTGTAAAAGGGGATAGGAAGAGTATTTCAATTGCCGCAGCATCAATCATCGCCAAAGTGCATAGAGATAAGCTTATGAGAAAACTAAACAAGAAGTATCCGAAGTATGGATTTTACAGAAATAAAGGCTACGGGACTAAGTTCCATCAGATAGCAATCAGGAATCACGGTCTCTCCGAAATCCACCGCACCTCATTCAATCTCCAAAAATTTCTTTAATGTAGGTTCGTCACCTGAAAGGTGAAAGACCTTCGCTACCTGAGAAATTATTTTACTGGGAGAATTGGGAGGCGTCTTGGGAATTTTGATCAAGTCCCTCTTCAACAGCCGTTGTATCCGTACTGTCTAAAGTCTTTAATTGTGTATCCAGCTCCTGTTTTGTGGTAATCGGCGCTGAATCATCTGATTCCACCATCTGAGCTTGAAATCCCTGGTCTTCTGATGGTACAGCTTGCGCTTCTGTTTTATTTTGTTCCGAAGCGGATTTACTATTTTTATTCTTTGAGTAGTACATACCTACTACAACCAAAAGCATTACAACCGATCCGAGCAATAACCCCAATGAAGCGTATAAAACCTTGTGGCTGTGTGTACTTGCTTGCGGACTTACTTGTACTTCTTGTTCAGTCATACTTACTAAGGCGTAACTATAGGTATCACGCTGGGCCCTGGTGTCATAGTTGGTGTTAATGTTGCTGATGGCGTCCCCGATAATGTCAAACTTGGAAGTGTTCTTACTGCCACAATAAGATTCCTTACAGACGTTCTGTACTCCTTTAGACCCCTAATTACAGCCTGCATATCTGTTTTGTATTGTGTGAGCTGTGCTTTCGGATTATTTCCTGTGCAGGAAAAATTGGTCGCATCAGCCTGCGCAGCTTCCAAGAGCGGTGTAATTGCGTTTTGTTTGGTTGTAATATCAGCTACTAAAGCATCATAGGTAGGAAGAGTTGCGCCTGCTGGAACTACTTTTGTTAGATAATATTGTTCTACTCTATTTGCGATAGACGTAAATACCTTTATCATTTTATCAGCCAGTTCGACCAAGTGATTTGATCTTCTAGTAATGTTTGCAGACATTGCCTCACATGCCTTAAGTTTTGTGTTTTGTAAACGCACCTGTGCAAATGAGGGAACATGGGACTTTCCAAATTGCTTCTTCGTGGTTCCCGAAGATGAAGAGATGTCTCCCGTAGCTGATTCAAGTGATCTTGCTAATCCTGAATTTGATTTTCCGTTATTTCCAGAAATGTTTTTCCCGACACCCTCTGGCTTACCAATAGCAAAAACCTGGGAAGTAAATAGCACACCGGCAATAACAAAGCATATTACAGAAACGGGAAGAATATATTTATGGAACATAAACTTAATTCTCTTTTATAATACCATCATGTAATAAGCAATGCAAATTGTTATAAATACTCTTCTATTGTATAATTAACAAGTTAATTTAGACTGGGACGCTGACTCAACCCCGATTAAATCGGGGTCAACTTGCAGACTCCAAAAAAAATCCAAATTCCTACTCCTGCTTACTAGCAACATCGCAAGAAATTTGATACCACACCGGAACAAATTCGTCATTAACATATTCATATTTTAGCCTCTTATATTTGCCTATATTCCAGTCCAACGTTTCTATTACTTCAAGTCCATTCGGATACGATCTCTCAACCCGAATATTCGCACCACTTGTAATAAAAATGACTTTATTATCCTTAACAACATACGCAACGTGAGGTGTATGATTCATAGCTGTATTACCATAATATATTTTTATTTTCCCCAGGTCAGTATGGGTATCGATATCCTCAATAAACCAAGGGTAGGGTTCGATGAGATCTTCCTGGCCGGTTTTATAATTGTATAAACCCTTACTAAGGGTAACTAAATTAAATTCTTTACCTATTGCATCATGCTCCAGAGCTTTTCTCTCATTAATTGGTATAGTCACTGGTAAAAATGTTACCTGTGCATTGTCTATTCTATCTGCGATATAAACCGGACAAGCGTCATCAGATTCTTTAACTTGCTGAACCAATCGGGGAACGGTATTCCCTACAGAAGTTGTATTATTTTTACTAGAACAAAATAAGACGGCTAATACGACTATCAATAGCCCAATAATAATAACTACTACGGGTTTTTTCATTTTAATATAATGCTCGTGCTTAAACTCTTATAAATTTATTTTTACATTCTTAACTTCAGACATCGGTATGTTTTCTCCATTGAGTATCATCTCTATTGCTTTTATTCCCTTCAATAGCATTTCAGCTTGCCCCGGTTCCGTATAGGGAATTTGAACATCATCAGAGCATATTTTCTCTTTATTTTTTCTGATTGGATATAGACTGGATATACTTTCTGATACATTTGCTTCGTCAGGACATGTTGTTTTATCCCATTCTTTATAATTTTCCAATAGCTTTTTAAAATCTTCAGGATGCTTGTTGTTTGACAGCACGAAAGTTTTTTTATCTTTATCCCAATCATAATAATCCCACCAAAGTAAACGACATCTTCCAAAACAACCTAAGTATCCGATATCACCGGAAATTGAAATACCCCCTCCGGAATAGCTTATGTAATAATATGGATCTTTTGTTGAATAATCTTCTCCGAATTCAATATTTACCCATCTTCCCTGATTATCAGCGAATGTTTTTTTAAAAACTGAATTATATTTGTTATCTTCTTTCCGATAGATTCCTATAGCGCTATCATTCCAGCTAGTGTAGTCAATTAAAGATTTCATTGAGACATATTTCTGTCCGTCTTTTTCAAATACCCTGACATATTGTTTTACTTCCTCAGGCTTGCTATCTTTATTTAGTAAAAATTCAAATAGATCAGGGAGGTCCTTCTTCGCAACCACAGTCAGAGATCCTCTAATTAGTTTGTTGTTACAAATCCTAATAGCTTCCTCTCCCGATGTAAAATCTTTCATTTCAAAAGGATTTGTGCAGTCATTTTTGTTGCTCTTAATTACGATTGAAGCCACAAGTATCAGAACAGCAAGCACAATTAAAGTAAGAGCTAATCTGGAATTCAAACTTTTTAAATTCCGAAACATCCTCATGAAAAGTATTATATAGCAAGAACGTGAAAATAGTAGATGGAAATATGCGGAGGTAGCGAGGCTATTTCGCCGTTCGGCTGAACTCACTTTTTACAAGGTCGGATATTGTAGGCCTTGTAAGCTCTCAATATTTTCTGTATTTATCATGCTTGCCAATATCAATAAGAAGTGCTGTTCTCAAGTCAACCCAAAATAAGAATATTCTGTTGCCTTTATCAATTCTAATTGTCCAAACACGAGACCCTTTAAGTTTTTCCAACTTCAAACTTGGATGTTTTGGATTTTTTGCAAGTATTGAGAGCGTTTTGATGGTTTTATTAAGAAGTTCTGAATTATTCCTCAAAAACTTTTTTCGTTCAGATAGGTATCTTGGAGAGTATTTTAATTCGATCACACCTTAAATGCTTGCTTCTTTTCTCATCTCCTCAAAATCAGCTTCTAATTCTTCGGGAGTGGATATAGTTTTTGTTTTTCCGGCTTTGTATTCTTCAAGAGCTTCTTTTAATACAGCCTCTATCTGAAACTTCTCGAGAAGATCAAGCCCAATAACAGCTCCAAGAGGTTTATTGTTAGACATAACAATAATAGGCTCTTTGGATTTATTTGCATTTTCCAACACCTTTTTATATTCCCTTTGAATTTGTCTCGCCGATATAGTATTAAACATATTATTAATAATATACAACAACTTAATGTGTATGTCAAGATGACATATAGTCACCATAAGACATGAGTCAAACCGATCTTAAATTCTCAAGAATTTGAGAATGACAGAGAGGAAATATGCGGAGGTAGCGAGGCTATTTCGCCGTTCGGCTGAGCTCACTTTTTACAAGGCTTACAAGGTCCGACCTTGTGAGCCTTGAATGCAAAAATTAGTTGTATGGTATTCCCACATTCTGAGGTGGTAAAAAAAATCTCCCCTTGAAAAGAATAATTTGGATAATTACCCAGAAGACATAAATTATGATGGAATCTTTTAGATGTCTTCTTTTAGCAACATAAAGCGGAATTGAAAGCCAAAAAGTGTAAAATATAATTACAAAAACACTCACCGCACTACTTAGGCCTACCATCCATAGAGCGATGGAAAAAGATAAAAGTAAAGAAATAATTTTCATGTGCGGATTATATTAGAAACTAGATAGAATTTATTAATCCTTTGAGATGTTCGTGTTGATTGGCATGACAGTTTTGGCATAGAGCGATGAGATTTTCAAATCTATTATCTCCGCCTTTTGAGAGAGGTTTCTTGTGATGTATATGAAGTCCACTCCGGTAGACATGCCTTCTGTCTTTTATCATTTTCTTTTTTTTCTTTTTCTGAAAAACGGGAATATCCACAAATACTACATGTGTAGCTAAACAATTTTTGGATGTGGATTTTGCGAAACGTCCAATCCGGAGGATACTCAACTCTATTTCTATAAAGCGGCTCCTCATCTCTAAGCCACTTATCAAGTATTTTATCCCAATTTCTATCTTTTTTTATCTGCTCGTATACCTGAGCTATGCAAGCGTAGATAAAATATAAGAGAGCTACTCCTGCCCAAATATAGAATATTAATCTTACCAAATCATCCATTGAGTTAAGGCAGCTCGGGGATTATACTGCGGAATTAACCCAAATGCAATTAAACTGTGGCTAAGAAGTCAAATTACTGTAATTTTACAATATTCTCCACCTGAAAGGTGAAACAGCCTCGCTACCTGACATATTGCATATTAAACCTGCCGAAATGTGAACCCAGTGATACCTTAAACAGACTACGGGAATTCTGTGAATTATTCCTATCTGACGGCCTAAACTCCGAGTTTGCCTATACCTTTGGACTAAAAGATGTATAGGTATGCATAGACACTCTTGTTATATCTTTAAAAGATAATTACTGTTGATGATGAAGGCTCTTGATCATTATTCAAGGTTGTCTGCCTATTTGTCTGCAAATCAAATTTTACTATTGTGAACTTAAGTGGAACATTTTTATCAAGACCGGCGGAAAATAATACGCTATCCCCATCAGGAGATATTCGTGGATCTCTAATACCATCAGCAACTTCAGTTTTGAAAAACATTTGGCTCATTTTCGTATCTAAATTATACAAATAAAGCTCTGCAGAGCCAGAATTTAGACTATAACTGCGTACTTGATAAATAAACTTATTACCTGAATCATTAGAAGTAATGTTAATTAGCTCACCCTTAGGTAATGTTGTGATAAGTTCTCCGTTTGATCCTAAAAAATCAATTCTCCATATTTGTACTTTACTGTCAACAGCCTTGCTATATATAACGAAATTATTATTTAATGCATTGTAATAACCATCCGATAAAGAGAAAAGACGGGTCTGTTTTTTATTTTCCAGATTTATAGAGTAGGTATTTTTATCTTGCTGCGGAGGATCACCTTCACCATTCCCTGAGTAATAATATGCTAGCCACTTCTTGTCTGGCGAAATATTAAATATTATTCTTGTAGCATCTGTAATGCTTTTTTCTGCATCTACTAAAACTTCTTCAGAACCAGAAGAGATAGTATAGATTTTTATTTGTCTACCTAGTGCATAAATTATTCTGTTGTTATCAAGCCAGTAAACGCCAGTAACACTTGAGGTCTCATTATAGGATGGAAAAAGTCTTGTAATATTTCTAGTGTCAATATCTACAATACTTATTTTTTCGTGTACATTATTATCGTTTGGAACTCTATTCACTGTGCTTACTAGAACCTTTTTATCATCTGGTGATTTACCATAAAGTCCTAATATGTCATGCTCAGAGGTAATTTGTACACCTTGTATCAAATCCTTATCATATAACCATAAGTTTCTGCCGAAAGATTTAGAGTTATAATCCTTAAGTATTGGTATGGAGTCATTTATTGCTGTTTGCTTTGGAGTTTTTTGAGAGGTTTGAGGCGAGAATTGAGTACTTGTATTATTTTCTTGAGTTGAAGTAATAACTTTGTTTTTACTCAATAAGTAATACCCAGCAGCGCCAACTATGATAAGGATAGAAATAACTGCAATGGCGATAATTATAGCTCCAGATTGATTAATACCAAAGAATTTTGGGGTTTCTTTCTGTTCTTTGGGTTGCAAAGAAGATCCTTGTTGAGCGTTATTTCCTTCTATAGTATTTTCCATACCAAATTCAGTGTAGCATATTTTAGGATATTTCAATAATCGATTATGAGTATTTTAAAAACAACATTAGGAGGTGATGATTTCTATATGCTCCCTCTGGATAAGATCAAACAATACTACCCTAATGCTTCAGACGAAGAATTAAAACAAATACAAGAATTTATCTTTGCTTTATGTTGTGGATTGATGCAGTATTTCCATGGAAATGATTGGGAAAAGGATAGCGAGGACTTGGACTTCAAAAGTAAAGAAGATTGATATAGCAATCTAAATATTAGTTCGAATCTCACTAGGGTTCAAGGTTATAGGTTTAAATTTGGACAACTGTCCACAATTTCTTGAGGCTAAAAACTTCCAAAAACACAAATATCATTCGGTGAGCCGCACAGGAGTCGAACCTGTAACCGATTCCTTAAGAGGGAATTGCTCTGCCAGTTGAGCTAGCGGCCCCTTCACGAAACTTTATAAAAAAGCTTCGATTTAGTATACTATACATGGTCAATCACTACAATATACTTGCGCCTGTAGCTCAATGGACAGAGCACTTCGCTTCGGACGAAGGGGTTGGGGGTTCGACTCCCTTCAGGCGCGCAGTGAGTAATAATTTTAAAATTAACTTTCTTCACCATTTTCTTCTATAATAAGCAAGAGTGAATAATAAATTCATTTCATCTCTAAAATTTATTTTTGGCTGGCCGCTGTCTCTTGTCGCATTATTTTTTATTGCCAAATTGGTATCAGCGCAATCGGGAAGTATTGCTTCTTATTTTAAAAGTCCGAATTTATTTCTTTTAATACCCGGAGCTTTACTCTTAAGCTCGTATTTTTTCCTCAGATCTTATGTCTGGAAAAAACTATTGGATGAGAAAGGATACTCTGTTTCACTTAGAGAAGCTTCGTATCTCTGGGGAATTTCGGAATTCAAAAGATATACGCCGGGCTTTATATGGGCATTTGTCGGCAAAACTTTGTCTTTCGGCGAAAAGGGGATAGACAAAAAAACAATAGCCAATCTGATACTTATAGAGATTAGCTTCTTTATGCTCGGGACTATTATCGCATCCTTACTTGCGGGGTCCTTTATATTTTCGAGCCTATTCCCAAACCTCAAATATCTAAGCTTTCCTGTTGTAATATTTACTTTTTTTGTTTCAATGATGTTTGTTTTTAATAAAAACATCCTGGATAAAATTAAACTTCCTGGTTTTTTAAAATACGTAAACCTTGCTCTTCCTGATTTCAAACCCTATTCGAATTTCAAACTTCTGATAGTATCTGTATTTTCACATTTCATATTTGGTCTTGGGACATTTCTTGTTATTTCATCAATTATTTACCTTCCGCTTGAAAAAGGCCTTGCTCTTGTAGGGCTTTTTACTCTTTCGCTTCTGGTTGGGTATCTATCAATAATTGCTCCCATGGGCCTTGGAGTCAGGGAAGGCTTCATAACTCTTGCGCTGTCTAAAATAATATCACTTCAGACAGCAGGACTTGCTTCAATATTTGCCAGAATTGTATTCATATTTTCGGAAATTTTATTTTTGTTATTCATATTCTCATGGAGAAATTTCAAAATTAAGTTTATAGATAAAACCGAGGAATTCGTAAGTAAATACCGGTATGAAATCATTCTTGGATTACTTATTCTTATTTATATTATTTACTACACGACAATAAGTTTCCTAAGACACGACAATTTCTTCACGGGTAGGTTTGACCTGGGCAATATGGACCAGACAGTCTGGAATACTATAAATGGAAGGATTTTTGCCTTTTCAAACCCCGATGGGACAAATATCGTATCGAGACTTTCTTTCCATGCAGATTTCCTCCTGATACTGCTCTCGCCTTTTTACCTCATATGGAATAATCCGAAAATGCTTTTATTAATTCAGACGATTGTTCTGGGAATGGGTGCTGTTTTTGTCTATCTGATTTCAAAAGATTTACTTAAAAACAAAAACATCTCTCTTGCAGTATCAGCTTCTTATCTTCTCAATCCTTCCCTTGGTTATTCAAATTTATATGACTTTCATCCTGTCGTACTGGCAACTACTTTTTTGCTTGGCGCGTTTTATTTTGTCCGTAAGAAAAAATATGCTTTATTTTTAATTTTTCTATTTCTTGCCTGTATCTCAAAAGAGCAAATATGGCTGATCGCAGCTATTTTTGGTCTTTATGTATTTTTTATTCAAAGCAAAAGACTCTTTGGCGGTGCGCTTACAATTTTATCCGCCTCAATTTTTTATTTACTGATTGCAAAAATTATCCCTTCTTTTTATGGCGGGGAGCATTTTGCGCTTTCTTACTATTCTGAGTTTGGAGATTCTCCGGCAAGTGTTATAAAGAATATAATCTTTTCACCAGCGCTTCTTATAAAAACACTTCTTACGCACGATATCCCCCTGTATGCTTATAAACTTCTCTTGCCCGTAGGCTTCCTACCTTTTCTTTTTCCTTTTGCTTTAATTTTTGCAACTCCAGACCTTCTCATAGGCTCTTTGAGCGATAACGTACAGCTTCGGCAAATATACTATCAATATAGCGCGGCAATAACTCCATTTATATTTATTTCTACAATTTACTCAATAAAATTCATTACAGATAAATTCAGGAAGATTCCCTTAAGTTTTTTCTCTTGGTATATTTTATTTTTTGCTCTTATATCTGCCTACTTCCTAGGCCCTCTACCTCTCTCAAAACGCCCGAACATAAGCGTCTTTACAGAACAGCTTTCGTACAGAAAAGATGTGATTAACACGCTAAAGCAAATTCCGCAGGATGCAAGCGTTACGTCTTCCAATAATCTTGGCGCGCATCTTTCCCACCGAGAAAAGCTTTACACACTTCCTCTTGGAGTAGAAGAAGCTGATTATGTCGCTTTTCTTCTGACTGACAATTTTGCCCAGCCCTCACTTTCTGCCCAAAAAGAACTTGCGAAAAATTTAAAACAAAACAAAAGGTACTACGTTGTTTATGAAAAAGATGATTTCATAGTGTTTAAAAAATATGCTAATCTTGATCTCTAACTTTCAGACTCTTGTAATATTCACCTAAAAAGTTTTACGATATAATAGTGATAAATGTAATTAAAGCAAACGGCGAAAAAGAGCCTTTTTCCGAAGAAAAGGTAAGAAGCTCCATAGGACGCGCCGGAATTCCGAAGAACATTGAAGATGAAGTTCTTTCTCATGTGGTATCTGAGATCCGCGAAAACATAACTACTGCTGAAATCTACAAACATATCATAGAATTTTTGGATAAATCCTCAGAACCGAATGACAGCATAAGATACAGCTTGAAACAGGCGATTATGGATCTCGGCCCTACCGGCTACCCTTTTGAAGATTACGTTTCTGAAATTCTCAAAGCGCAGGGATATCAGACTAAAGTGAGGCAAATTCTTGAAGGGAGATGTGTAACACATGAAATTGATGTCGTAGCAGAAAAGGACGGAAAGAAAATAATAGTGGAAGCAAAGTACCATAATGGCCCGGGGATAAAGTCGGATGTACACGTAGCTCTTTATACAAAGGCAAGATTTGATGATCTTTCTCAGAAACACGGATTTGCGGAAACATGGATCATCACAAACACCAAGCTCACGCAGGATGCATTGCAGTACTCTCTTTGTTCGGGAGTCAAAGCAATAGGCTGGAATCATCCCCAGACTGGAAGCCTAAGGGAGCTTGTTGAAGAAGCCAAATTATATCCAGTTACTTCTGTCAGATCTCTTACACAAAGCCAAAAGCAAACTCTTCTTCTTAATCAAATTGTCCTTTGCAAAAATATCTGCATTAATCCTGCACAGATAAAAATCCTGGGGCTTAATCCTGATCAGGAAAAGGAAGTCCTAGCTGAGTTAAATTATCTCTGCAAAATTTCTAACTAAACCTATAGTTTGACTTCTTCCCCTGGCTTTAGTATAATACTCCGATTATGAGTCCAGAATTGAGAGGCGGCTTTAAGCCTCAAGCTGAACATAATTCAACCCAATCCATTGCCTCTTTACCAAAAAGAGTAGCGGGAGTTGTTGCAGAGGCATATTTTGCACCAAAACCTTGGGAGGGTGATGGAAATATCTATCGTAAGATTGGCATAAGAACCTTCAGGAGATTTATTCCTAGTGGTGACCCAGCGATTAGATTTGTTCGAAAGAAGCTTAAACTTCCTTATATCCCGTTTTATTCTTTACCAGAGCCCAATCTGGATAAAGCAAAGCGATTCGAATTAAGCACTAGGGTTTTTGAATCAGTCCATGTTGCTGGGGTAGCTGTAGGAATAGCTATTATTGCGGGGCTTGATGTGCCTTTAAGTGGGCATCATTTCTCTGGAGACATTTATGTGAATGGAGCAGGGATTGCCGCAAATTTTTATGCAGCAATGCTTCAGAGGTATAACAGAGCTAGGATTTATAATTTGGTAAAAAGAGATAAACAAATTAAAGAAAAAATTTATTCGGAACTTACAAGCTGAGCGGTTGATTCGTCTGCGAGTTTTATCCTCTCATATTTGTCCGCCATGTAGCCGTTGGGTTTGGTTGTAAGCTTTTCAGAATAAAGAAGAAAGCCATTTCTTATAGTATGGTCTCCAAATCTGTCGTTAATTTTATCAACCGCCTGAGTGAGATTATCTTTTTTGGTATCATCAAACAAAGACAAGGTAAGATTGCTATTCTCTTCAAGTGATGAGACCCAGACGCTAATCTGCCTTATATAATTTTCTTTTAAATTAAAGATTTCCTCATCTTCAATAATTAAGGCCCTGAATAAATTAAAAATTTCCTGTGAATCGTCAAAATAAAAATTATAAGTTTTTCTATTGCGGACGTTTATATTTCCCCGCAAGGAAAATCCCAAAGTTCTTGCTTTTTTATTAAGTCTTCTAAGTTTTATGCATATTTCTTCCCAAAGCTCATAGACATTTTGAAGAATTACTCTTTTGTCGTATTCATTTTTGGGGAGACAATAATTTCTCCCGACAGATTTTACTTGCGGCGCCTCGGTGTAGGGGATTACATCTGAATCATCAAAACCAATGGAGACATTCCTGAGAAACTTTGCCTCTTCATTACCGAATTCGGAAAGAAGAAGTGGATAATCGATTCCTCGCAAGTCTAGAAGACTATAAACTCCTATTTTATTTAATCTATCCTTGATCCTCTCGCCGATTCCGCATACGGCCATCATACTTACTTGCGAATAAACCTTATCTAGTTCATCTCTTCGTATTTCAAAAATTCCATCCGGCTTATTAAGACCTGAAGCCATTTTTGCCAAAAGTTTGTTATGAGAAATTCCAATCGATGCTGTTATGAACTCGCCGATCTCATCCTTGATCCTTTGTTTAATCTTAGATATCAAACCATAAGTTCCACCAAACAAATGAATTGTTGAAGTAATATCCATAAATACTTCATCAATTGAAAAAAGTTCGACAGCAGGCGAGTAGTCTTTGCAGATATTTAAGAACTTCCTAGACACTTCATAGTATTTGTCAAAATCTGCCGGAACAAGTTTTAACTGCGGACAAATTTTAAGAGCTTCGTAAGTACGTGATGCCGTACCTATACCAAGTTTTTTTGCTTCCCGTGAAGACGCAATAATACAAGTTCTGCCATTGGTCGCAGTCACTCCCATTGGACGTCCGCGCAAACTTGGATCATGCTGCTGCTCAACACTTGCAAAAAAAGAGTCAAAATCAATATGAAGAATAGTTCTGTTTAAATTCTGTGCTTGATTAAAGGTTTGATTAGGGGTTGAACCCCTATTTTGTCTAGATATAGCCACTAGAAATAAAGTAGAACATTATACGAAATAAATCAATACGACAAAGAGGATATTAAGATATCAATTTATAATCCGTAAGAAGAGAGCTGTGAGTTTCCGATGTGACTGTTTAATGCCAATCAAAATTTTAACCTCGCAGGTGTCGTGCGTGTAACCTACGAGGTTAAAAAGTTAAAGACCGTAGGACGACAGGGGGGCGTTGCCGACGTGATTCCTATGAAGTGACATTATGTAAGACTTGCACTGAGTAAATCCTGAAATTGTCGAGAACGCTCCAGCGAATCCTTCAGCTTTTAAAACCTCAATCGATTTGTCATCAAATGACCCATACGGATAAGCAAAAGTGTTTATCTTTTGCCCCGTAGCACTTGCAAGGTCGGACCTTGCAATACCTGCCTCCATTTTTATTTTTTCTTTTGATCCTTGAGGAAGCGGGAAGTGGGACCACGTATGATTTACGACAAACGCAAAACCGCTTGAACTAATTTGTTTAAGATCATCCCAAGTCATAAAATCTTCTCCTCCCAAAAGCCCGCTCGGCACCATAAAATTTCCAATAAGTCCGTATTTTTGAAGAATTGGAAAGGCATACAGAAAATTATCCTTATAGCCGTCATCAATTGTGATTAATATACTTTTCGCAGGAAGATTTCCGTGCGAAGAAAGAGCATTTACCAAATCCTCTGCGGTAATTGCGGTGTATCCGCTGTATTTTAAGTAATTCATTTGAGCATCGAAAATACCGGAGTCAACACTTAACGCTGTTTGCTTCTTTTCAATTGCCAAACTTTGCGGCTGTATGTGATGATAAAGAAGAATTGGTACGTTAAGACAAAAATCCGAACCGGCAGCCGGAGCTTGCGAAATCGCAGAAGAGCTCTCTTCTGTCTCAAGCGCAAGACACATTTCAGGCGTTTTGCACATCAAATCATAATAGGGAACAGGGGAGTATGTAATACTCTGTGCCCGGGCTTCCTCATAAAAACCCGATACGGCAAATTGATACAAACCTAAGATCCCAATGAGGATAAACAATATATAAAATTTTTCTAACATCTGCATGAATGCCTGAATGTTAGCAAAAATTCTGCCAAATGTAAATTAAAATTCTCAATAATAACCATCTTGACACACCATTACTTTAGATTTATAATATCTCCCATAGGGGGATATCCTTCGACTAACTCAGGATTTTAACAATATGGCATACAGACCAAAAGATACACACGAAAGAATACTGCACCGTTTGAAAATCTCTAAGGGCCACCTTGAGAAGGTTATAAAAATGGTTGAAGATGACTCGTATTGCATTGACGTTCTTCATCAAATGCAGGCTGTAGGAAGCGGACTTAAGGAAACTAACAATCTGGTTTTGGAAAATCATCTTAAAACTTGTGCAATTGATGCTATCAGAGAAGGCAGACAGGAAGAAGCTATCGGAGAAATTATGACTATTTTCAAAAAAGACAAATAATATGAACGACAAAAAAATTATCTTTTTAATGATCGCTTCAGCAACAATACTGCTTTTTGGTGGAGTTTTCTTTCTGACGAAAACTACTACTCCCGAGATTAAAGCCTCGCAGAATGCCAAAGCATATGTATCAGATCCTACGAGTTTCGATTGGGGCACGATACCCATGAGTAAAGGAAATGTCGTAAAATCTTTTACCATCAAAAATACAGGCGCTGATACACTTAAATTGTACAATGTGAAGACTTCATGTCATTGTACGAAAGCATATATCACGATCGATGGAGCCGATAGTCCGAGTTTTGGCATGGAGGGCTTATCCTCGTGGACAGGAGAAGTGCCAAAAGGTACCGAAGCAAAATTGACTGCAGTTTTTGATCCTGCATTTCACGGACCTGCCGGTACAGGACCAGTAAATAGATTTGTATCAGTTGAAACAAATGACCCTGCAAACACTAAGCTGACGTTTACTCTCACAGGAAACGTAGTTAAATAATATGCGCGCAAAAAAAATTAAAAATAAATGTAAAAAAATATTATCAAAAGCTATCCCATTATGGTTAGTTACGGTATTACTTGTGAATTCTATTATGGCAACTGGATTTGTACAGTATTACATTATGAAGAAAAACTTCGACGCGCAGATCTTCGCTCTTGCCAAAGCAACAAAAAATCCGGAAGAACTTGTTCAGATTCTTAAGCAAGAAGTATTGCCTCAGAAAGGATATTCTTTGTCTGTCAGATGGAATGATATCGGAAAACAGCTTCTTGATTCGGGTGTTATCGATAAAACAAAGTATGATGAGCTGTTTAAGCAAGACCAATATGCAAAGGAGCAGATGAAATACCTTAGTGAAAATTCGCGTGATCACATGATGATTAATGAAAAAAATTCCCGCTTTATGGTAAATACTCTATGGGCACTGGGACTTGTTAATAAAAATAAAATTCTTGAGGAAGGATCTATGAAGACATATGGCAAGGGTGATGCTATGAGTTTTGCATCTACCGGCGGATGGAATTTGGGAACAAAGCCTACCACCGAGCTTTATTCTTCTTCGGAAATTATCAAACTCAATCCGCAGCAACAGGAATTGGTTAAGAAAATTGCTCTAAATACCTACCGCTCCTGCTGTAATAATTCTACTGAATTCCCCGACTGCAACCATGGAATGGCAGCATTGGGATACATAGAAGCTGCCGTTGCCCAGGGAATATCGGAAAAACAAATCTACAGAGATCTTTTGGCGCTTAATTCATTTTGGTTCCCTCAGCAATATATAGAGCTTGCAGCATATTTTAATTCCCGGAGTACCGATTGGGATAAAGTTGATGCAAAACTCGCATTGTCCTCTCAATACTCTTCAGCGCAAGGCTCACAGCAAGTACAGCAAAATGTTCAAAACGTACCGGGCTTAAATATTCAGCAAGGAGGCTGCGGAGCATAATGGAGGGACTGTTATTCCAAACATCACTTATTGCCGCATTTGTTGCCGGAATGGTGGCGCTTTTTGCTCCGTGCTGCATCTCTTTTCTGCTTCCTGCTTATTTGGGCAGTGTATTTAAGGAAAAGGAGAAAGTGGTTCTTATGACTCTCGTATTTGGTTTGGGAATTTTTGTTGTGATGATGCCGGCGGTTTTGGGAGTAGCAGCACTGTCAAAATTTCTTTTTGTCTATCATGACAGCATCTATTACTTAGGCGGGTTTGTAATGTTGATTGCCTCAGCGATCACTCTTCTTGGAATAAAATTTCCCATGCCAAACTTACCAGGACGCGACCCGGGGAAAACAGATATTATGTCAGTTTTTACACTTGGAATATTTTCTGGAATTACAAGCGCCTGCTGTGCCCCTGTTCTTATTGGGATACTTACTCTGACATTTCTTTCTACTAATTTCCTAGCAGCACTGACAATTGGAGGAATGTATGTTTTAGGAATGGTGATGCCTCTTCTTTTCATTGCAGTATTTCTATCGAATAAAATAACAAAATTTATGGTTCTTAGGAAGCCGATCACTAGTTTTTACCTATTTGGGAAAGAACGGATAGTTATTTTAAGTAATCTTATCGCAGGAGTTATCTTCTTTCTTACCGGCGTATTGATTATTTATCTCAAATCTATCGGGAGATTGGGAAAAAGCGATACCGAAGGGTTTACTAAAATGATTACCGATACGAGTAAGTATGTTAATCAGTTTGTCGGAGACAATCTTATATTAAATCTCGTATTTGCCGCAGTAATAGTTTTTGTGCTTTATAAGATCGCAAGAAAGATATAAGCTGAATATATGAATATAGAACAGATGAGAAAATGGTACAACGGGTGGGGATTTTAAATTTTACGAGGGGAGGTAATTAATATGATGGGATATGGAAATTTCGGCGGAATGATGGGAGGATTTGGCTTATTAGGAGGCATATTTTGGATTGTACTCCTGATAGATTTAATACTGCTCGGAATATGGTTATGGAAACAGATTAACAAGAAATGAGACCCGCCTCCGCCGAGGCTTCGGCGAGGCAAGGAGGGAGGTGAGAACTATGCTAAAACCAATAGCATTAGCAAATGCATTTACTACTGTCGCGTTGGGGCTGTATGTCTTATGCAGAATTATATCACTTGTAGCTCCCGATTTTCTTTTTAGTGTTGCCAAAAGCTGGTTCCACACGTTCAGCGTAGACAGTATAAAAGGCACAGCGTCAATGGATATCGGGACATTTTTATTTGGAGCAATTAGCCTAGCAGTTTTGACCTGGATAACGGCATATACGGGAACACTGCTTTATAATAAGTGGAGTAAATAATTTTTACGATAATGATAAGAAAATATTTTAAATATATATTGTTCATTTTTGTTTTAATAATTGGGTTTTCATCTTTTTTTCTGTATAAGAAAATGGCCCCAGTTAAAAAAGTGCACTATCATGCCGGATTTGTTGTTTTTCGGGATGACAAAAAAATTGATTTCTCCGATTTTAAATATATGAGAGTAAAACCATGCAGTGAAGATACGGAACATGAAGATTCGGATGAAGACATTCAGGCTGAAAAAGCACATTTGCACGATTTAGTCGGGGACGTTGTTCATGTTGAACAAGAAAATGCTTATTGGCGTGATTTATTTATAAACATAGATTACAAACTCGATTATTCTAAAGCAACAACTTATATTAACGGCAATAAAGTTGAACAATTCGGAAATCTTAAAATAGGGCCCGAGGACAGTCTCGTAGTTCTAATTGGAAACAACAAGAGTAATCATCTGAAAGATGCTGTGAAAAAAGAATATATTGAAGAAAAAGCTAAGAAAAGTACCGATTGCTGAAATTAAACCGTTATGAATAAGAAGTTAAGGCATTATGAAGATACTAAGCTTATCACTGCTGCTCCAAAAGCAGTTTTTGAGTATGTGGATGATCATTCTAATCTCTCCTCACACATGAACCAATCCAGCTGGATGATGGGCGGGGGAAAAATGGACGCTTCGGTTGATGAAGGAAAGTTTCAGAAAGTGGGATCACACTTACAAATGAAGGGGGCTGTTTTTGGGATTAAGCTGTTTCTTGACGAGGTAGTTACGCGACATGAGTCTCCTTTTCGTAAAGAGTGGCAGACTGTCGGCAACATAAGCTTGATTGTCATCGATCACTATAAATTAGGTTTTGAAATTGTGCCGGATAAAAATAACTCTCGGTTTACAGTATTTATCGATTATGAATTTCCTAAATCTCTTGGTACTCGTTGGATTGGCTACCTGTTTGGAGAATTTTATGCAAAATGGTGCGTCAAACAAATGATTAATGGTGCCAGCAATGAATTTAATAAAAAATAATTTATGAGCATTGATAAAATTTTAATTATATTATTCAGTATCGGAGGTATTGCCTTTACTTATTGGTTTTTCTTAATGCGGAAAGAGGAGGTGATTGCAGTGCAGGATAGTATTGACATTATTGTTGAGGGTGGCTATAAGCCCGAGGTTATTTCTATACTAAAAAATAAAACTACTAAAATTACATTCTTGCGTAAGGATCCTTCTAGTTGTCTCGAAGATGTAATTCTATCAGATTTTAAAATTAGAAAGTACCTGCCTCTTAATAAAAAGATTACGATTGAAATTACTCCAAGAGAAGAAGGTGAGTTCCAATTTACCTGTGGGATGAATATGTTCCACGGAAAGATTGTGGTGAACTAATATGGCAAAAGCTAAAGTATATACCTGTCCTGAATGCAGACTGTCCTATGCTAGCAAAGACTTAGCTAGGAAATGCGAAAATTGGTGTAAGAAATACAACAGTTGCAATTTAGAAATTACTAAATACTCTATGAATAAAGAAAATTATAAAAATATATGACAGAAGTCAAGAAATCATATCCAGTTAGGGGTATGCATTGTGCATCTTGTGTAAGAGTAATTGAGAAATCTCTGAAGAGAACTCCCGGAGTTATGGATGCTGTAGTGAATTTAGCTACTGAAAAAGCAACGGTCACTTACGATCCGGACACATGCCGTGAAGAACAAATTGTCTCGGCAGTTTCTAATGTCGGGTATAAAGTTGTAACTGAGCATAATGCTGTTTCAGAAGACCAAGAGGAAATTGAAAAAGCAAAAGAGCTTAAAAAGTTAAGAAATAAAGTAGCAGTCAGTCTTTTCTTAGGTGGATTCATCTTTTGGGGAAGTTTTCCAGGACTTATCAATACTGCTCCTGAATTATTAAAGAACTTTTGGGTGCAGTTACTACTTGCGACACCTGTTCAATTCTGGGCTGGTTGGGATTTTTATAGAGCAACAATTCCTGCGCTTAAACATAGAACAGCTAATATGGATACTCTGGTTGCTCTGGGTACCACTGTGGCTTATCTATATTCTGCTTTCGTTACATTCTTTCCTAATATAGTTATGAATTTAGGCTTGGAAGCAATGCCTTATTTTGATGTTGCCACGATAGTAATTGGTTTAATCTTGTTAGGCCGCTATTTTGAAGCCAGAGCCAAAGGGCAAACATCTGAGGCAATTAAAAAACTAATTGGTATGCAAGCAAAGACTGCAAGAGTCATATCGGATGGCTCGCCTCGCTTTACTGTCGAAGCGGAAAAAGAAGTAGATATTCCAATTGAACAAGTTGTGATAGGAGATGTTATTAGAGTCAGGCCTGGTGAAAAGATCCCTGTAGATGGAATACTTTTGGAAGGAAACTCATCAGTTGATGAGTCAATGATAACTGGTGAAAGTATTCCGGTTGATAAAGCAAAAGGAGATACGGTTGTTGGTGCAACAATAAATAAATCAGGGACGTTTACTTATAAAGCTGCTAAAGTCGGGCAAGATACAATGCTTGCTCAAATTATTAAACTTGTCCAAGAAGCACAAGGATCAAAAGCTCCAATACAACGCGTAGCTGATTTAATTTCTTCATATTTTGTACCAATTGTGATTATGTTGGCTTTTGCCACTTTTGGTGTCTGGTACGTTTTTGGCCCAAGTCCTGCATTACTTTTTGCATTACTTAATACCGTAGCAGTGCTAATTATTGCCTGTCCTTGCGCAATGGGGCTGGCAACCCCAACTGCGATAATGGTAGGTACTGGACTTGGAGCAGAGAAAGGAATCCTTATTAAAGATGCGCAAAGTCTTGAGATTGCTCATAAAGTAAATACTGTTGTTTTTGACAAAACCGGTACTTTAACAAAAGGCAAGCCTGAAGTGACAGATATTATTCCGACCCTGCAGGTTAAAGGCTCGCAACCTGCGAGGTCAATACTGCAACTTGCTGCTTCTATTGAAAAAGGATCAGAACACTCTTTAGCTGAAGCATTTGTTAGGAAAGCCGAAGAGGAAAAAATTGTCACAGAATCAGTTTCTAAATTTAAAGCAATTGCAGGACACGGAGTTGAGGGGATAGTAAATAAAAAAATAATTTATTTTGGCAACAAAAGATTAATGGAGAGAGAAAAGATTTCTCTGAATTCATATATAGAACAAATTGAGAAATTAGAGAATGAAGGTAAAACAGTAATGATGCTGGGAACAGATGGTGAGTTAGCAGGACTTATTGCAGTTGCAGATACTATTAAAGAATCGGCTAGGGATGGCGTAGAAGCACTTCAAAGAAAAGGTATAGAGGTGATAATGATTACCGGAGATAACCCGCGAACAGCAAAAGCCATTGCCTCAAAATTGGGAATAAAAAGAGTATTAGCAGAAGTATTGCCTGACCAGAAAGAAGCGGAAATTAGGAAAATTCAGGCAGAAGGTAAGAAGGTTGCTATGGTTGGCGACGGTATTAACGATGCTCCGGCTCTTGTTGCTGCTGATGTTGGCATAGCTATGGGGACAGGAACAGATGTGGCTATAGAAGCGGCAGATATTACCTTGATCAATAAAGATTTGCGAAGTGTCGCATCAGCTATCGAACTTTCTAAAAAAACAATGCGGACAATCAAGCTCAATCTCTTCTGGGCTTTTGGATATAATGTATTACTCATTCCGGTTGCCATGGGCGTTCTCTTCCCATTTTTTGGAATTCTTTTAAGTCCTATTTTTGCGTCAGTTGCTATGGCATCATCATCTATCTCAGTTGTATCGAATTCGCTTTTGTTGAAGCGATATAAAATCTGATATAATTCTCCTATGGACAACAATCAGCCAGGTGTAAAATGGATAATTGGTTTTCTTTCTGTTGCTATTACTGCTATGGCATTTTTGCTTTTTAAACCTGATTCAATGACACTTACTTCAATAATCCCGGAAGCACCAAAGCTCTCACAAGGCACAAATCTTTTAGCTATTTTCTTCACGGGTCTTTTTGTCGGTGGTCTGTCATGCCTTGCTGTTCAGGGAGGACTTCTTGCTGCAACTCTTGCTCAGGGAGAAGAAGAAAAACTGAAAGATAAGATGAATAAATCCGGAAATGCTTTGCCAATCGCTTCGTTTCTTCTTGCAAAACTTGTTGCATATACTATTCTTGGATTTCTACTTGGGTCTCTCGGCTCGGCTTTTCAGCTCTCACTAACCGCAAAAATCATCATGCAATTCGCGGTTGCTATTTTTATGGTCGGTACTGCACTTAATTTATTAAATGTTCATCCAATTTTCCGCTATTTTGTAATTACGCCGCCGAGATTTTTAACAAGACTAGTTCATAGACAATCAAAGCAATCTTCCTTATTTGCACCTATATTATTAGGAGCATTTACGGTCTTTATTCCATGCGGCACTACTCAGGCAATGATGGCGTTATCTATTGGCTCTGCAAACCCCTTCATGGGGGCAGCAATTTTAGCCGCTTTTGTTCTGGGAACTTCTCCGCTATTTTTCGTACTTGGGTATTTTGCTACAAAACTGGGAGATGTACTGCACCAGAAATTTATAAGAATCGCGGCATTTGCACTTATACTTTTGGCAATTTTTAATGCTAACAATGCTCTTGCTTTGACCGGAAGTAATTTTACCTTGGAGAATATTTGGCAGGGTATGTTCAATTCTGCGTCGGCACAAAATTCAGAAAATCAAACCGCAACAGAAGCAACAATAAATATCGGACAGACGGGGTATTCGCCAAGCAATTTCTCAATTAAAGCAGGCGCCTCAATTACTCTGCATCTTGCTAATACCGGCGGGCAGGGATGCATACAGGCATTCACAATTCCTTCTCTTGGAATTCAAAAAACAGTACCATATGGAACTTCTGACACAATTACTTTTACCGCACCTTCAAAGCCTCAAACACTAGCTTTTATGTGTAGTATGGGAATGTACAGAGGTACAATAGAGGTAATATGAAAAAAATAAAATTAAAAATCAATGGAATGCATTGCTCATCATGTGC
>JBBTVO010000008.1:0-5058 GCA_038063195.1 Patescibacteria group bacterium | reverse complement strand
TTGAACTCCCAGTTGGCACAATCAAAAAACACAATATCCAAAAAGGAACCACAATTGAAACTGGTCTATAATATTAATCCCCAAAGTGTTATTATAAATTTATGCCTCAACAACTAATTTCTATCAGAGAAGCAAGTGAACTAGCCAGTAAATTACTTAACAGAGAATGAAAAATAATAGCAAATTTTTATTATTATGCCTTGAAGAAAGAAATGGTGAGTATGAATATTCACATCGTAGCGTTCACATATTACCTAACAACCGAATTGCAACAGCAAATCGTCTTGCAGAAGATTATGCAAGGAAATTTTACGGAGGCAAAGCTGAACCTGAAGATGGAGGATATCATTTCTTCGGAGGTGAGATATCTGTTAGGGTTAATTCATGGCAATTTATTAGCGAAGAACATTTCAATACTTTGACACAATATCTATGAGCAAACCTTTACTCACTCCCCCTGCTCGTTTTAGCCACAGAGAGTAATAAGTTTTATTATCCTCGTTTGACAATTTAGCATTAAAACTTGCATTCTCAAATTTTAAGAGTAAAATACCCGGGTTTATGTTGAACATAAAACAATTAATAGACGAACTGCAAAAAATTAAAGGAAAAGGGTTTATAAAAACTACCCATCCTCATCAAGGTGGAGTTGGTAATACATTAGAAACTCTTCTTGGAATAAAAGAGAATAATCTTAGAATACCTGATTTAGGAGTAGTTGAGCTTAAGGCAAAAAGGATAAATTCAAATAGCATGCTTACTCTTTCTTCAAAATCCCCTTTACCTAGAGGAACAAACAGAAGAATATTCGAATTCCTAAAAAGACTAGGAGATGATGGAATTTATAGATTATATACAACTGTCTATGGTTCAAGAAAAAATAATCGTGGGCTAAGAGTATTCATAGAAAACTCAAAACTGATTCTTGTAAATCCAGCTAATGAAGAGGCGTATTGGATACTGGAAATACTTGATGATGTTCTCAAGAAAGGAACTCAAAAAGTTCTTTTGGTTCTGGCGGAGACAAAAGGAAAATTAGGAAGTAAAAGGGAAATGTTTCATTATACCGAAGCTTATCTGTTGAGCGGACTTAACTTTAAAAACTTAAAATATGCAATTGAACACGATAAACTGCTAATAGATATTAGAATTGGCGCAGATCTTCATGGAAAAGCAGCTGGAAAGTATCATGATCACGGTACTGGATTTAGGATTCACAAAAAAGATTATCTGCAATTGTTTGAGAAACACGAAAAGCTTATCTAATTACTTAATGGGCCTCCAAAAATCTAAAATATATTCAAATGTTGTTCCCAAAGTAATATAATTATTTGGCCAACCAAAAATCCCCGCACCATTTACAAGATTCCTTCTGTCCCAGATAATAGTATTTCTAAATTCATAACCTACTTTTTCCATCTCTTCGATTACATATAGATGAATTGGTACTCTTTTATTTTCCCACCAGAGATCGGTAATGTTTATTACGCAGTGAGCTTTTGGTTTATGAATAGGCAACAGTTTTTTATAGATAGCAGCTAACGCTTTTGCAAATGTTTTTGGATCCATTGTTCCTAGATCTCTCGGATCATTTGAGTATTGTTGAACAGTGTCATAATGTTTGTTTTTTCTGAGATCTCCGCGTATACTTTTGTTCTTTCTTTTTCTATTAAGCATGTTGGCATACGGAGGTGAAGTTACCGAAAGAGAAACAGTACTTTCATTTAAATAATTATTTATGTTATTTGCATCATCAACTATCGCAATTTGTGAAGATGTAAAGAATGGCAGTTCATCGGCTAGCCTAATTTCGTTTATGTATTTTATATATTTCTCTGACAAATCAAAGCCTACTGCATTTCGTTCGGAATCCCTCGCTGCTAGGAGTGTCGTTCCAATCCCAACAAATGGATCCAAGACTAGTTCTCCTTTATGAGTAAAAAGCTCAATGCATTTTTTTGGTAATCCAATTGGGAATACCGCTGGATGTGTAGCTTTGTCTCTTATATCTCTTTTTCCATAATGAAATTCCCAGATAGCAACTTGGTTTTTCATCCAATTTTTAGCATCGAGGCAATTAATATGATTCAGAGCACAATCGCAAGTCTTATCAGAGCCTATTTTTATTTTAGAAATGGAATTAACACCCCTTTTTTTAGATGGATAGTTATTGGGAGTCAATATTAAGTTAGACATTTTTTCTAATTAAACCTATATATCTGCCTCTGATTTTTAGATTTTTCGGATAGATATTTTTAAATCTCTTATTTTTTGGCTCTAAATAGATCTTACCATCTTTTTGTCTAAATGTCTTTAAAGTTGCACCTTTTTCTGTAACTGCGACTACAATATTGCCATTTTCAGCAGTATTTTGATGTCTAACAACTATAATATCTTTATCTAAAATTCCCTCGTCAATCATACTGTCTCCTTTTACTTCTAAGGCGTAATAATTACCCGGACTATCAATCATTTCTTTCGGAACTTTTATCGGGTCTGGATTTTCTAACGGCTCTATTGGTTTTCCCGCTGCAATCCTGCCCAACAGAAATATTTCTGGTTCTTGCATATAAATTCCTCTTGCCACATCAGTTTCTTTTGTAAGGAAACCTTTATGTTTTAAAGTTTCCACAAGCTGATGGACAGTTGGAATTGATTTCTTGAATTGTTTTGCCATTTCTGCCAGAGAAGGGGGATATCCATTCTCCTCAATGAAACCCTTAATAAAATCTAAAATCTGTTTTTGCTTCGGAGTTAAATTAACCATTAAATTTTACCTCTTGCATTTTACCTAAAATTTTGCTTAAATAATACTTATAAAAATATAATGACAACTTTTTGAAACATTGTCAAGAGTTAAAAAGTAGGTGATTATAATGGCAAAATTTGTAATTTATAAAGATAGATCGGACCAGTATCGTTGGAGATTTAAGGCTAACAATGGAAATATAATTGCCGATAGTGCGGAAGGATACGTAAGTAAGCAAAGCGCAAAAGACGGAATTGATTTCGTAAAAACAAACGCGAGTCGAGCGATAGCTGAAGATACTACTCCCAGTTGGCACAATTAAAAAATACAACATCAAAAAAGGAACCACAATTTCTTTAAAATAATCTGTAGGACTTCCGTCAATATCAGATCTTCAAAAGAACACATCCTTGCTTACAAGGTCGGACCTTGTAAACTTATAATACAACTCTAGAGTAATAGACCTTGCTTCACTTTCACGTCTTAAAGCACACACTGTGCGACGCGCGTTGATTGAATTTGTCATTATTATTTGATAAACTCGCAACATGCCTAAAAAGATAAACGCCGATAATAAAAATAACCCAGAAATAATTAGCATCCTAAACGAAGTTAGTCAAAATTTTCCCGCAAGACAGAATCTTCTTAAAGAATGGTCTAAATTGAATAGTGACAGAAATGTTATTACTTATTTTTCATCGTTCATGCATCCTGCAGCCATGATTGACGATGGCGACAGGGATACGATTGAAGGAATATTACAAGGCATGGATAACACAAGAGAACTGGACTTGATAATAAGTAGTCCTGGTGGTAGACCTTTGTCTGCTGAGCGAATTATCAATGTGTGCAGAACATATTCTAAGGGTTTTAGAGTAATAGTTCCGAAACTTGCTAAATCTGCCGCGACCATGATAGCTTTTGGCGCAGATTCGATCTTATTAGGTGAGAGTTCGGAACTTGGCCCAGTTGATCCACAGATTTCCTATGTTGATCAAACAGGAAAAATTGTGACTAGGTCAGCATATGCAATTGTCAAAGGCGTGGAGGAGATTTTAGAGAGAATTAAGAATGCTGGGTCTGGGAGAGTTGAAGGTCTGTTATCGCTCCTGCCTCCAGTTGATCAACCATTTCTGGAAGAATGCAAAATTGCACAAGAATTATCAAAGGACATTGCAATTAGATATCTTAAGAATACGACCTTCAAAAATTTACCAGAAAAACAAAAAGATAAAACCGACCAAAAAGATCAATCAATTGAAGAAAAAATTGCTAAGTTTCTCAACCCTGAAGAAACTTTCTCGCATGGAAGGCCAATAATGTATAAAGAGGCTAAGAATATAGGTTTGAATGTCGAGCTTTTAAAAAAAGAAGATGAAAGATGGAATCTGTTATTAAAAATATATACTCGATCGAATTTTGTTGTTTCAAACTCAAATATAATTAAATTAGTTGAGAGTCCACAGAGTAGTTTTTCTGCTTCAGTTCCCCCGATGAGCTAGAGTTACTTTCCCAAGTATATTTTATGTTTGTGTCTTTATTTTCTAAGTTTTTATATCTTTTTTGAAACTCTCTTACGCTTTTAATAACTTCTTCCTGAGTTGAGAGAATCTTGGGTTTTCTGGTTAAATTTTGATTAAATTTGTTCATGTTGGAGTATATTATCTAATTTAGACTTGTTTTGCAAGGATTGAATGAATGATTTGTAAGAAGCTATCTATATAAATATACAATAATTTAAATAAGATTTGCAATATTTTGTTGACATAGTTTTTCCTCTTTGATACATTAAATCCGAAGACTTAAAAAAGATAACTTTTTATTTAGGTGTAAAGTAGAATTTTAGTTTCAAAGTTAGGGGATGTCTTCGAAATCCCCGCATTCCTAAGACAAAATTTCTTTCCATCGGGTAGTGGGCATATAGATTTAAACTAGTGTTCTTTTTATGGCAATGCAAGGAGAGTTATGGTATAAAACCTTATCAAAACATACAAATTGTTTCAAGTATCACATATTCTTTCTTTTTTAATTTATTATTCTTGAAAACGAGAAATGTAATAATGCATTAAACAGAACATTGACTTTAATTACCACAGATGATTATAATTATCGAATTATATTTATATGATAGAGACAGAACGATTTGTGCCAAAAGAAACAGAAAAACCTACGGCAAGTACCGCAGTTTATACTCCTCCAAACATTATTTCAAACGATGCTATGGTTGATCATCTTACAAAGGTCTTAAATGTTAGAAAGTCTTCAGGTGAGCCATACACCGCCGACGATATTGAACGTGTTACCGGAAT
>JBBTVO010000007.1:0-25195 GCA_038063195.1 Patescibacteria group bacterium | reverse complement strand
TAGTTCAGCGGTAGAACGCTTCTCTGATAAAGAAGAGGTGGATGGTTCGACTCCATCGTCACCCACCGGCTTTGGCAAGGCGCGTAAAGAAGAGGTACGTGGTTCGATTCCACGGCGACCCACTAAATATTTGGTCTGAATGGCAATATACCTTGTAGAACTCCGTCAGACGTTTGAGAAATTATTATTTTGTGTCCACTAATTGATATCCATTGCCTGACAACCGAACTCTCCGCAACTAGTCTCTGAGCAAGTTCCTTGGATGTTTCCAAATTTTCTGTATCAATTCTGATAGTATTTGTGCTTGCAAAAGGTTTGTTTCTTTTTCCGTGATTTACTAGAGATTCAGAGATAGGATAGTCGATTTGAGGCAAGGAAGCTATAAGTTCTTCGGGTTTCCATGCAATTTTGCCGTTTTCTAGTCTCTCTCTAGGTCCGAATACCTCAAACACTAGCCCTGGTTCTTCTCCAGTTTCAGGAAAACAGGTAGCAAAAGGCATACTGCTTGTAGAAAAATCAATAAGCAGAGGGTCTTGAATTTTTGACCTTTCATATAAATTCGGAAATTTGTCATTAAGCCGTCTTTCAGTTTCGTCAGCATCATTTAGGAATTGACTAAACTGCGGGACTTCATGATTTTCCAAAGCGGGGATGCCGGTTTCATATATCACTTCCGGATCATATTTTCTCTCGTCCATACATACTAATACGGATTTTCTTGCAATCAAAGCGCCTTGGTCGAAAACCGGTCCTCGCGTTTCGTCCCGATAAGTCACATAAACTCCTATTGGATATATTTTTCCGGTTCTATGATCTTGTGCAGCTACGAGTATTGGTTTATCTGTGTGCGCAAACATGCTTCTTGCAGTAATAAGAGCCTGAATAATCGGGTCTGGGTGATTTATATTGCTTCTTATGTAGTAATCAAGATTGCTAACTAGTTCTGATGAAGTTGTTTGGTTTTCTTTTGCCGCAAGTCCTCCGCATCCTCTTGGCATTTTCCTAGGTCTTGCTGTTTCTCCGTCAAAATGACCTACTACAACTGCTCTTCCTACTCCTGGACTTTCCAATAGAGACCTTTGTGGTCTTGGGGGAGCTTCTCCAACAGCGATGTAATTTATGGCAATTGAAGTATCGGGATTAGGCAAGACTGTTCTTGAATCTCCGCAAATCTCAACAAGTGTTAAATTTTTTTCATCTCGTGTCTTAAGCCATATACTTCTTGCTTCATTTGCCCAGTCGGATAGATTATCTCGCAAGAGAGAGTGCGCATCAATCCTGAGCCTATTGGTTTTTTCATCTCGTGGAAGTTCTTTTAAGCCCGGAACTTTTCCCGATTCTATTATCATAGGCCTATATTGTAACACAAAATTTTAAAATTTCAATTGAAAAGAGATTTAGTTTGTTATAATATATAAAGCATGTCGCAGGCGAATGAAACATTTTTTACAAGTGTCGGGTGTATGGACGGAAGAGTCCAGAAGCCAATAGCAGGTTTTGGAAAGAATAAGTTCGGAGCCATATACCCCGATACAATTACAGAAGCTGGAAAAGTAGGAATTCTTGCTCATAGTCCTTCGAAGAGTTTTTTAAAATCATTAAAACATAAGCTTAATATTTCTATTGATAAACATTATTCAAGAGGGATCATAGTCCACGGGCACGAAGACTGCGCGGGCAATCCAGTTGAAGAGAAGACACATAAAGAAGATGTTCGAAAAAGCGTTGAAATCGTTAAGAAGTTAATCAGCAACAAAGTGCCTGTGCACGGAGTCTTCCTGAAAAGAGGCGAGCCGGAGTGGATCGTAGAAGAACTTTAACTGATTGAGTTTGCTATAATGTTTGGGTGAAAATTACTACTTATAAGAAGGCGGTTACTTATCTCGAAGGTTTTATACGCCCTTCTATCTTCAAAAGTATTACTCCGCAAGAGGCTGAAAAGATGAATCCGCTTCTTCGGATGGAAAAGCTTCTTGAATTTCTGGGAAATCCTCATAAGAAATTTAAATCCGTTCAGGTTACCGGCACGTCAGGAAAAGGCTCGACTTCATATTTAATATCTAAAATTTTAACCCAAGCAGGCTATAAAACAGGACTAACGATCTCTCCGCATATTCAAAAGGCAAACGAGCGCATACAGATAAACAATATTCAGATTAAAGATAAAGATTTTATAGAAATAATTAATAAATTTCCAAAGATTGTGGTGCAAATGGTATCTGCCGGATTTGAAGAACCCACTTATTATGAATTGCTTCTTTCTATTGCTTTTCTGTATTTCGCGCAGGAGAAAATTGACATTGCGGTAGTTGAAGTGGGTCTTGAGGGGAAATATGATGCCACCAATCTGGTGGATGCTCCGGTTGTAGTCCTGACAAATATCGGGCTTGATCATACGGAGATTCTGGGAGATACAGTTGAAAAGATTGCAAATGAGGCGGTTTTTGCTATCGGAAAAAATGCTGTTGTAGTTACAGGAGAAAAAAATCCCAAAGTTTTAAAAATTATCGGGGGAAGATGTCAAGAAACGAATTCTAAGTTACTACAAATCGACAAGGACTTTTCGTTTAAGATTAATAAAGAAAACTCCGAAGGAATAAATTTTAATTTCAATTTACAAGGTCGGACCTTGTTAGCTTTAAATTTCAATTTACAAGGTCGGACCTTGTTAGCTTTAAAGAATATTGATTTAAGTTTGGTAGGAGATTATCAGGCCAAAAATGCAACGCTTGCTATATCAGCGGTTCTAAATCTTGAAAAGATTGGATTTAAAGTTTCAGAAAAAGATATAAAAGAGGCTTTATCTTCTGCATTTTTCCCCGGAAGATTTGAGATTATAAATTTAGGCGCTGAGGTCGCTTCCGAAAATTTTCGTGTTCACAGCGCGGGTAAACTTGGTTTGAAAAGCAAGAAGTCTGAAGGCGCAAATGCTCACAGCGAAAATTTTGAAATCTCCCCGCGCTCTTTAAAGCTAATTCTGGATGGGGCGCATAATGTTGATAAAATGAAGGCGTTTCTGAGCTCACTTAATAAATATTTTCCGAAAGAGAAGAAAATATTCCTTGTGGCTTTTAAAAAAGACAAAAATATCAAAGAGATGATAAAACAAATTCAAAAATACGCAGAGAAAATAATTTTTTCAGAATTTTTGGCTGTTACAGATATGAGCAAGAGTGCTTCATATCAAATATCAAATATCAAATATAAAATATCAAATAAACCCGAAACTTATTATGAAAAGGATTCGAAAAAGGCACTTGGTGTAAGTTTAAAATTAGCACAAAATATACCGGATTCAATAATTGTAGTCACGGGGTCTCTCTATTTTGTTGGAGAAATAAGAAGCTTATTGGCCGGCCGCGGGACTTAATACAGGAGGGGCTGAGTTAGTAGTTTGAGATGAACTTATTGTAAAAGTCGTGCTGGTTGCGGTTTTTAGCACAGACTGGTCGGTTTCTGAAGAAGTGACGAGGGATTTTGGCTCAAAGTTTATTGCTGCAATTTCTCCTGCTTTTCCTATTTCTCTAAAGGTAATAGTGGCGACTTCTCCCGCGCCTTTTGCTCCTGCTTTACCAATACCTGCAATCAGTGCATAGGAAACAGTTCCGTTCACATTATCAATCTTATTAATAAGTTCCGTAGGAGCCGGGAAAAACGCTCCCGGCACAACATCTACGATTTGAAGCTTTGTCTTATCAAAAGAAAGTTCCAGCTGTACGCCTGAGATATCGTCACCTCCCGAATCTATGCTGACGGTTGCAGAGCTAACACCGCTAGCTGACTTGGCGGGAGTGTTGATTTTCATTGTGGTATGCGCGTATGAAGGAGCGGGTCTTGATGCCACATCAGTATCCTTAGGAACGTTTGATTTTTTGGGAGCAAGAGCAATTGCCAAAAGCCCGACAGTTACTATCAGAAGTGCAATTATTAATATTATTGTTCGCTTTGACATAAAATTATTGACTACTTATTATTGATAATTGATTATTGACGAATGATTATTATTTAATTATCAACAATAAATCATCAATAGTCAATCAGTTTAGTCTCCGAATTTTACCACCAGTTCCCGGACAAATAGGCTATAGTCAAGGATGTTCTTGATTCCATCGTCATTTAGGTCAGACATTCCTGCGTAGTCCGGATTTTGACTGCATATCGTGCCGCCTGTGGATGATGGAGCAAATATGCAATCATTGAGAATATTGTAGTCGGCAATATTCAATTGGTTATCGCTGTTGAGATCTCCGACTGCCATATTTGCTTGGGGTGCATTGTAAGTCTGCCCTGCTACAAGAGAAGTAATTCCCGGGATTCTCTTTTGTAGGTACCCTCTTATCTTAAGCTTTACTATGTAGTTTCCTGAAGGAGTCTGCTTAAGATCTACATTGCCTGTGTAGATTCCTGTGGTTGCGTTGTAGGTCACAGTGCCTTCATGGCCCGAAACAAGAGTTTCGGTACCATTATAAATCGCTACCATCACTGATCTTGAAGTATGAACGGGGTTCTTCGTACTTGCGCTTGCGTCTCCAGGTCTTGTGGCATCTCCGACACTTCCAATACTATCAAGCCCAATCTTAAGAGCTATAATCGTGTTTCCGGCAATTGGAGTTGCTGTAGGTGCTTGGGTGGGTGTTGATGTAGCGATTGGAACAGCACAGGCGCCTGTTGATGTATTGCATGTTTGTCCGCTTGGGCATCCGCATGTATGACAATTGTTTATCGTTGATCCGCCCGTTGCAGGGCAATATATCGGAGGATTTCCAGTTTTACATGTATTTACAGGAGTCCCATCGGTACAAGTTGTTGGTGTAACACCTGGTTCTGGAGTCGAAGTTGGTACCGTCGTAGGTGTTGGGGTTGCGGTAGGAACGCTTGTTGTGGGTGTTGGAGTAGCAATTGGATTGATTTGGCAAACTTTAGGAGTAGTGGTACTGCAAGTATAGCCTGATGAGCAATTGGGCGGAGCGGTAGTGCAAGTTACAAGAGAACTGACTCTGTTGCAAGTGCTGCTTCCAGCCTTGGTAGTGAAGGTACATGTTTGTGCGCCGCTTCCATTACACGTATTTGACTGATTGGATAGGCAAGTAGTACATGAACTTCCGCTATCGCAGTCAGGAATAAGAGTCCACCCAAAATTTATTGTCTTCCCCGGAGGTATAGAGGCACTTATCCTTGAATCAAATTCGCAGTTATCGCACTCAGAATTGGTAGGTATGTATCCCGAGGGATTTGATGAGTGTATCTCAAATGTGCCGGAATCCTTTGATGTGTATGTATAGTAGCCTTCGGTGTTTGAAGAGAAGCTTTCGATCAGAGGAGTACCGGGAGTTCTTCTCATCTGTACAACTTGCCTAAGTGGCTGTTCGCTTGAATCAAACACGCCGTCTCTGTCAGTGTCGATAAAGTGTGTTCCTTGTACCGTCAGATCACCTGGGGCAGTAGAGGGAGTTGGGGTAGCGGCAAAGCTTGAAACCGGCACTAGGAGATTTTTAATTAATTCGGGACTTCCGTCAGGACTGCTTAGAGAATTACATTCGAGCTGGAAATTGGCGGGGCTGATAGTTAAGCCTGTTACCGGGAAAGAGGTCTTTGAAGGTCCCGTTGTCAATTGATTCGTGGGGTCTGTGTGGCCAAGCGCGGTAATATTATAAAGAGCACAGTTGGACGCATTGGTACATGCATAAGTTATATTTGTAGCGCCGCTTACAGCAGGATTTGGATTGGCAGAAAAAGTTGCACAAACAGGATTGGGTGAAGAAGTGGGTATTGGAGTTGCAGTTGGGATTGTAGTACCGCTGTCAGGGCATTTGATTTTGGCTGTGGCTTCATTGATAGGGAAGGGACTCGTCGCAGCAGGGCTTAAATTTTTGCAATTTACAGTATTACTGGTAAATGTATTTCCATCCGGGAAAGTATCGATATTTGGTATGACTGTCCCGTTATCGGCAAGAATTCCTACGGAATTTCCAGTCAACGTATTGCTCTTGATGTTAGCTTTAGAAAAAGCTGAAAGCAAAATTCCAGCGCCCGGGTTGGTGGACTTGCCAATATTTACCTGATTACTCTGAATTGTGAAAGAGTTGGTATTCACCGTTCCTGAGTTAGCTGTTCCGATGGAGATCCCATGAGTGAATGTGCCGCTTATATTATTATTTGAGATTGTAAGATTGGCGTCCATGTTCGAACCCGAAATAGCAGTGGGGCCGCTTCCTGAGATCTTATTACCTATAATCGTAGCTGTAAGACCTGATGTTGCCATTAAAATTGGAGCAGCTCTTGAACCGGCCCCATCAAAAAGAATATCGTTGCTTCGAATTGAGATATTCGTACCGGTTCCTGCACCGGTAGAAACTATTGTGATTTTCGGCCCAATTGTCATATTGCTAAATGATACAGTACCAGAAGTTAGAATATTAGCAGGCGTTGTACCGTAAAGAATAGAAGTCGTTCTGCTTGCTCCTTGTATTATGAGATTTTTTGCAATTGTTACGTCTGCAGAAATTGGGTTAGAGCCAGATGTGATAGTCAAGGTGTCTCCGCTTTGGGCAAGAGCTACAGCATCTACAAAAAGACAGGCCGAGGAAACACTAATAGTAGTTCCAGTTCTGGTACAGCCGTTGGTAGCAGTAGTTCCGATTGAGTAACTCATCACCGGTTGAGCTACTGTTAACGCAGTAGTTGTGACAGAAGAAACAACCTGAGCTTTTGTTACACTTATGCTTCCTGCGCCGGTAGTAGCCGTTGTAAAAGTAATTTTACCAAGAGAAAGGGCGGTTCCTTGAATAAATGCACCTGTGTTATCTACTTTTGAAAAGCGTATTGTCCCATCGGTATTTACTTTGCTGGCAACAGAAGAATTTAGTTTGACAGCATCTACGCTGTCGGCTATAGATGAGAAGATAATTCCTGTTCCTTTTGCAATAGTTACGTCAAACCCGTTAACCGCACTTACGCCGACATTGTTGGAATTAAGACATAAGTAGAGAGTAGAAGTTTGGCCTGCCGGGAGCGAAGAAGTAGTAGTATTAGTAGAGCAGTTGCTAGCGGTTGAAAAGAAAAATGCTGTTTGTTGACCTGCTGCTCTTTGCCGAAGCTCCTGCTGTTTTTGAGCAACAAATACTGTAAGAGGAAGAGCTGCTGCTATTATTACAATAACTGCAATACTCAGTTTCCTTCTGTCTCCTAAAATTGATGATATAAATTCTTTCACTTTCATCTCAGCATATCATAGCTTGTTTATTTTGTGTAAGCAGTAAGCCAAATATTGAAATCCAAAAGGTCTAATGATTGGCTGTTGTTGGCGTCGGGATAAAAAGGCATGCCGTTGGCAGTATACGGAGGACCTAAATCTTTTCCTAACACCGCTCTAAGCCAAAGATTGAAATCAATTAAATCTATTATCCCATCTCTATTTACATCAGCGGCGTTACCTGGCGGAATTGTAGGCGCTGGACCCGTGCATCTATTTGCCAGAAAGTCTACTTGATTGCTTAAACCAGAATCTCCGGCAGAATTAGAAGCTATCATGCGTAATGTGTAACCTGAATTTTGAGTCAGGGGAGTCAGTAGATAACTTTTGGCCAAAGGATTAGTTATGGTTGCAATAACAGCCCATTGATTGGCGGTAGGAGTATTCCATCTATATATTTTATAACCGGTTGCATATGATACAGGATTCCATGTAATATTTGCTTGGGCAATGCTTCCTGAACAAATTTGTCCAGCGGCCATTACCGGAGCAGCAGGTTTGGGAAGTGTTCCGCAGGTAAAGCTAGGTCCGGCCGCTTGAGTTCCACACGCAGTATTGCCACATGAATTGACTCCCCAAGTATACGTAGTCCCGATAGAAACAGACCTAGTTTGTGAAGTAGCAGTGGTTCCCACGCCAGTATTTATTCCTCCGCCCCTCAATGAGACGTCGTACCCAACTGAGCCAAGTACAGGATCCCAAGTAAGGTTTACGCTGGTATTAGTCGAAGAGCAAGTTGCTTTAAGGTTTGTAGGTGGATCAGTCGGATTGGAAGCTGAAATTGTAACCGTTAAGTGATCATTCGGGCCGCAATCTACCCAAGGCGGTGTTATTGAAAAAGTATTGCCCGTGCATTGACCGCCCGTTGAAACTGCATTGACTACTACATAATATGTTCCGGGATCTGTCGGAGTCCATGTTTTTGAAAATGATTGACTACTTCCCGAAAGAGGAACTCCGGTTCCATTTGCAAATCCTGTCCACGATTCTGTAGATGTTGGCGACCAATAAAGATCTCCTGAGATTAAATTGCCAGATGAAACATTTGCTGTTCCCGTATAAGTAAGCGTCTGTCCAACTTTTCCGGTCGTCGGACCCGTGATGGATGCGGACGGAGGAGAGGATGGTGGAGTAGAGCCGGCAATATTTAATGTGCCTGCTAAGAAATTATCTCCCGCGTCAGAACATGAGCCGCCAGTATATCCCGGCGCTGTACAGGACGAAGAGGAGCCGATCGTGCATAAGACAGGATAACTTCCGGGCGCAGTCGGCGCAGTACAGCTAAACGATACTGTAGTTCCGTTCCATCCTACGTAAGTACAGCCCTGCACAGACGGATAAATACATGAAACGTTAGCCAGCCCATAATTGCAAGTAAGGGTAAATTTAGCACCTGAAGAAACATCTACAGTAGCGCCTTTTGCCGCACCATTTATAGATCCTGTTCCAGTCGTCGGATTCCAGCAAGTCCCCCCTGTGCTCGTAGAGGATGCTGCGGTTTTACACGCGCCGGATGTGGACCAATTGCTCCATCCGGAAGAATCATCTTTGTTTGCCGTATTACATGTAGGAGAAGCAGTGCTTTGCATTGTCCGAACTCTATATACATACCACGTGTCGGGACTAAGCTCATTCGTAGAAGGCTTGGCGAATGGAACAATAAGATTAGCGTATGTCTTGCAAGATGAACTACCGAAACTGGTTGTAAGACCAGGACAAACTTCAGCTTTGTAATAAGCGGAACTGCTTATTGCATTCCAGTTAAATTTTATGTTTGTAGAGGTAACCTCCGTACACATTTTGACAGAGTCTAGTGAAATTGTCGGAGCAGGACAGACAGTAGCGGCGTACGTATGGCTTGCAAATCTAAAGGAAATAACCAATACGCCTATGAATAATAGTGATAAAAATATTAGTTTTTTCATTGGCTAAAATTTGTGGTGGTCAGTCCCTGGTCTATAGTAATAATATTGATGCCGAGTTTTGAAAAGTTGATAAGGAGATCATACTGGTTTCGCGGATCTTTATTTGCATGTCCAATTGCCGATCCTTTTGTTACATCTCTTGAGAGAGGTGGGTTGCCGGATGTTGCGCCATCTTTAAAGTAAGCGTTAATATTTATGGCTTGGCCTTTCGGAGTAAGAGAGTAGCCTCTATATGTGCTTGTGCCTACAGATGTAAAACTCGATACCAATATGCCGCTATCGTAAGCAAATATAGGAGTTCCGGCCGGAAGAGTGAATCCAAGTCCTGCAAATTTGCCTTCAGGGGAAAGAACAGGTTTTCCGGTAGCGCAGAATTCCTGAGGAAGTACGAGGCAAGTTCCGGGAAGCGGAGGACTTGAAGTTGCAGCCTGCTGTCTGTATTCTGTTGAACGCTGGACTGCAATAACTCCTGCGCCAAGTCCCAGGACGAGAACCAAAATGCCGGCAATTGCCGTAACTCTGTTTGAGAATAGACCAATGGCTTGATTCCAAACCGTGGAGGGAAGGCTTCGCTTTCTGCTGAATGAAACAGAATCTGAGGATTGGGCAGGGGATTTTTTATCTAAATTTTCATCCATAGAAATGGGCTATATTTTAAAGTTAGGCGAAAGCGAATGTTTTGTCAATACTGAATAACAAAAAACAGCTAACAACTAACTACTTACAGGGGTTGGGGCTGAGTCTATTTTAACTTTACCGAAGAATTTTAGCTCATTTATCTTTTTATCGTTTGTCAGAAATATATTGCAGTCTGCTTCTGCTGCGCTATGCAGCTGTACATTATCTTCAAAATCATTTGTCGGACCCAGCAAGGCCTTGTCTGCAAGATCCCGTGAAACGTCTAATAATTGAAATCTTTCTACCTGTGAAAGAAGAATCGTGCTGGGTATTTTTATCTTGTATATGTAGCAGTAAATATGCAAGGACAAAATAGATATAAAAAGAATGTTGCCTTTCAGACTGTCTAGAATTTGTTTCTCAGGTTTTCTTGCAACGGCATCAATGAAGTAGTTGGTATCAAGAAAGACTTTTGCCATATTTTTCCATAAGATGTTTTCTATATATTTTCTCCCGCTCTTTATAAGAAATTTTAGGCAGGTTAAGCTTCCGGGCTAACTTTGTAAGATCATTTATGCCTTCTTGTGTTAAGGGTTTTGCGGATTTTTGTACAGGCTTAATAACCCCAACAATTTTTGACCTGTGGATCAGAGAAATCTCCATCCCACTTTGAAGAGAGGCTACAAGCTGTGAAGACTTAGTTCTCAGGTCAGTAGTAGTTATATAATTCATAGCTACTTAAATGTACACTTAAGTATGCACTTTGTCAAGGGCAGATGTTTTGGTTTTAGGGTGTTGGAGTTGGTATTGCCGTACACATATTTGAAGTTTCAGCGATGAGACACCTTGGTACTGCATCTAAACATGCAGGTCTTGGAATACAAGTTGGTGTTGGGGTCAACGAAGACGTATGAAGTGTCGGACAATTTTTACCAAGATTATTACTTAAAATCTGCACATCTATCCTATTTATGACACCATCTGCATTTAAATCAAAACGTTTATTATATTTCGTCTCATTCCTTATAGTTTCAGAATAAGCAATGAGTAATTGGGAATCATTTTTATTTACTCTATTGTCTCCGTTTAGGTCTGGAGGGTATGCGGGATTTGGAACTTTTCGATTTACGATTGTAGGACACTTTACGCGGAGATCGGTTCCTATAAAACTTTCAATTTTATCTGAAAAACCATCATTATCTTGATCTAAATTTGAAGAAGGGATGGATGTTGGGATTGAAGTAGGTATAATTTCGGGAATAGGTGTTGGCGTCGGAATCACAGGAGTTGGAGCAGGCGGGGTGAGAAAAATAATCATAGAGCTTTTATTTATATATCCTAATGCATCTGAGTCTATGGTAACAGGATTGGCGGGGTTTTCATAATCCCACCAGGCGTTCATTATAGAAAGAGGGTTTTGGTTATGTGGCGTTAAGTTACAGCCGGTTGTATCGCAATAAGCGCCAAATAGATGAGCTAATTCATGTGCTACTCCTCCTTTTGCCTGCCGTGGTTCAACGGCCCACCACTCCGGCCAGTTGGGATCTATTATTCCTCCAATTAATCTGCCCATGTGCCCCGGAATGCTTGCATATCCGGGGAATCTTTCACATCCGAAAAATTCTCTTCCGCCCGATCCTCCCCAATTCACATTGATAGGAGTAACAAGGTAATAGATTTTTGTAGGATCACAAATATCTTTTCCGCTGGCAGAAAGAGCAATTGGAATTTCATATTTTACAAAATATCCATTTGCAAAGCCTGTCAGTGCGTCCGGATATTTTGCAATAATATGTGATGATGATAAAGTGCTTTGGTAAACAACAGGATCAGCAGGATTAAATGTTTTACCAATTTGCTGTTTGTACCACTGCGAAACTTCTATAAAGTTATCTTTTACGTTTGAGGTGTAAGCTGCAATGTCAGAATTAAAATCTGCCGGAAGGTAAATAACGGGTACTACCTGATAAAGGCTTTCTGCGTGGGGATTAAAAATTAAATAACCGGAAATTATAGCAGGAGTTACAGTTACTATAAGCAATCCGTAAAAGATATAAAATTTTATAAATCTATCAAGCGAGTTGAAGTTGTTCCATAGACTTTTAAATAATCCGTCTTTAGGGAGCTTGGGGTTCCCATCCCCAAAAGAAAGTATTTTTGGCATTTTGTATCCTAAGATTACTGTATTGCACCCAGATAGGCTTGTCAAGGTGAAAATTGACCAAACATCAAATCAACTAATAATTTAGAACTTATAATTACAGTTTACTGGGGGCAGGGGTTAATAGGCAAATGGGTTTACTATGCTAATTTCTGAAAATTTTTTTAAATTTTTTTCATTATCAGTTGCTATTTTATAAATTTCATTTAAACTGCAAGGTCGGACCTTGTTTTCATGAAAGGTCGGACCTTGTTTTCATGAAGAAGGGGGCAAGGAAAAATCTATTTAAGGCAGTCTTTGAAACTGGCAACCTGTAGTTTAGGATCACTATTTGCTGGACTAGTGTAAATAGCTACCCAATTACCAGCTAAACTATTCTGTTTGCAGTAGCTATTAGAGTTATACAGGATGTACTTACTGCCTTGTGCATAAATAAATCCCAATCCGCTCGCATTAGACTTATTTATTTCTCTTCCGTCTTCGTGTTTGAGAATTAAAGAATAATCCCCCTGTACACTCCAAGAGAGTAAAGCGGATACTCTTGTTTCGCCTTGGGGAATATTAAAGCTCTTGCTTATCCTACCCGATCCTGGAATAGGTTGATCTCCGTTTTGGGCAGAGATTTCTCTCAAAAGCAGACCGTAATCGTATATGTCCCTCACTCCGTTATCATTAAGATCTGAATTTACTCCGTAGTTTGGGTTCTGATTACAAACTTTACCTTTACTCTTTATATAGGCGCAATCTGCAAGAATGTTGTAATCCAAAATGTTTAAAATATTGTCATTATTTACATCTCCTGCGATAAGATCAATCCTATTTGTTTTGTTTGTCTCTCCGGATGTAAGACTTGTTGCTCCTGGTAAACGTCTTTTAAGATAACCTGGTGATGAAACTATTACTATATAACTTCCTGTATTTAGAGTGCCTATATTAATAGTACCTATGAAAAGTCCGGAGGAAGAATTGTATACAATGTTTCCGGTCTTAGTTGTTACAGGGGAGTTGTTCAGATTGTAGATTTCAATACTAATGCCTCTTGTGATTCTTTTAGGATTTTTAGTTGATGCACTAAGGTCATTTCTATTAGCATTATCACCAGCTGCTCCAATTCCATCAAGCCCAACCGAAAGAGATAATGTTGTATCGGGAGTACTGGTTGGTGTAAGAGTTGGGGAAGAACCGGGGGTTGGAATTGGTGTCGGTGTTGGAGTTATGTTTGGTGTGGCAGTTGCTGTTGGAACTGTAGAATTCCCAAACTTAACAGATATGATTGCTGAATTTGCATCATGACTTAATTGAGTAACTTTTAAATTATTGATTTGATCATAAAAACTAGAACCATCAGCAAGTGCTGCATTCATAAAAACTTCACTATCGTCCGGACTAGTATCTATAAGTCCTGTATCTCCTCCAACTGACGAATGTAGAGGGTAAATATGCAGACTAATACCTCTTGTTATCCCAGCAGGCAGTGTAGCATCTAATCCTATAGGTTGCCTGTATGATAAATAGTAGAATTCATCTGTGTCGGTTTTTTTTATCTTAATTGCTTGGATATCTGATCCAGATGTTTCCAAAGGTGCAATCTTATATACCCCTGCCGTTGTTACTGCTTGAATTCTATTTGCTGGAATCCATCCCATGGCAATTTTATGCGGAGCATTAAAATGATAAGCGGTAGAAGCAGAACCCATAGTATCAAATGAGTCTCCTGCTTCATCGATTTGACAATTTGAATAAATATCGATTGCTTTTGTACCACAAATTATAGAATTAGAATGTTGAAGACCCAGATTATGTCCTAACTCATGAGCAATACTTTTTATAGCTCCGTCATGAAATGTATAGATCCAGGTCCGTCTGCCAGGCAAATCCCCTCTGTATGTTCCTATACATGAGCTACCCCCGCAAGGGAAAATATACATTATGTGATCGTAATTTTTTAAGTTAATACCGTCTGCGGTAACAAGTGCATCAGCCGCATCGGCAAATTGAAAAGAATTTAATTCTTCATTTGCACCAAAAAAATTAAAAGGGATCGTATACGGGCCAACTATGTCGCCTGAAAAACTCATTTGGCCAAATGAAACCTCCTTGTAAAAACTATTTACTGAATTTTCTCCTGTAAATAAAATCTCTTTTAATCTATCAGCCGTAATGGGCCTACCATAGGCATCATTATAGCCTGTGCTATCAGCAAATCTGACCATGATTACCAATATACTAGATTGAGTAGATTCTTGAGAAAAGTTAATCGGTGTTTGTTCATTTGCTGCATGCTGGCGGTATTCGGTGCTTTTTTGTACAGCTATGGTTGTGGCACCGACTCCTATTAGAAGAACTAGTGTGAATAGGCTTAAAATTCCTTTTTTGGAAAAGACAAGTGACATTTTTTTTGTAAAATTTCCGTCGGAATTATTTCTGATAATTTCATTTTCAGATTGTGCGGATTGGTTCTCTTCCTGTTTGATAGAGTTTTGACTTTGAGTTTTGGCACTCATGTGTATAGCGTAGGGAAAAGATTTTTTGATGTCAAATTACTACTTTAAAAAATGCACCCGCGATGGTAAACTTTGTCTATGATTTTGTCGGACAGGGATCTTAAGATTGCCATTAAGGCAAAAAAAATCGTAATAGTTCCAACGCCGGATTTTGCTACACAGCTTGGAACTTGCTCTATAGACTTGCGGCTTGGGAATGTTTTCCGCGTATTTGATCACAGTAAATATCCGTATATTGATCCGACCAATAAAAATTTTAGCAATGAAATAACAAAAAAAGTGGTGGTTAAGAATGGAGAAGGATTTGTGATGCAGCCCGGAGATTTTGTTTTGGCGGTGACGCTTGAGAAGATTACAATTCCAAAAAACCTGATGGGAAGACTCGAGGGTCGGTCGTCTCTCGGAAGACTGGGAATTGTGGTGCATTCAACTGCTTCGATCTTTGATGCGGGATGGGACGGAAATTGTGTCTTGGAGCTAGGAAACTTGGGAAGGATGGCGGTAAAACTGACTCCGGGGATGAGGATTTGCGCGATGAGTTTTGAGCAGTTATCAAGCGAAGCAGAGACGCCATATACAAGCAAAAAAAGCGCTAAGTACAAAACCCAAAGCGAACCTGATGAGAGTAAAATTCACGAAGAGCGATAACAGAATTTAGAATTCAGAGTTTAGAGTTCAGAATTAAATTATGAATTCAGAATTAAAAGATAAGAATAGTTTTAAGCAAGAATTTAAAAAACGCTGTTTTAATTTTTCCCTTGCAATTCTAAAACTACCAAACCAATTAGTACGAAATCAAACAAATCAAATATTGCTTGCCCAGCTTATAAGATCTGCGACTTCAATTGGAGCAAACGTCGTAGAGGGCGGAAACAGTGTGTCCAAGAGAGAATTTATTAATTACTTTCAAATAGCACTGAAATCTGCATCGGAAACTTTATATTGGTTGGCTCTTTTGAAAGAGACTAATCCAAAAGACACCAAAAATATTGATGACTTAATGGAAGAATGTATACAAATAAAGAAGTTAATCTCAACTATTATTTTAAATACAAAATCTAATTCTAGATTCTAAATACATTCTGAATTCTGAATTATAAATTCTAAATTTTTATGAAGCAGCATGTATCATTCGACATTGATTTCAGAAGAAATACTTATCCGGGCAAATTTATAGTCTTGGAAGGAATTGAAGCATCCGGGAAGACCACTCAGGTGAAAAGGCTCGGCGAAAAATTTCCCAATGCAGTGCTTACAAAAAATCCGACAAACAGTCAAATAGGGAGTTTGATAAGAAATGAAGTATTGGGAGGTAGTTCAAAAATTCCGCCGGTTGCTTATCAATATCTTTTTGCGGCAGACAGAGAAATTCAGCAGGAGGAAATTATCGGATATTTAAAAGAAGGAAAAACTGTGATATCTGACAGATACTTTTGGTCGTCTGTGGCGTACGGGATAGCTGACCGGCAGGGAATGGATTATGAAGACTTCGAGAACGTGTCTCTCACCGCTTTTAGTATTCTCTCAATGTATCATCAATTTGTTCTGCCTGATCTATCAGTATATCTTGAAATCTCACTTAATGAGTCGTTGAAAAGAATTCAGGGTTCGACGAAGCATACGGAAATTTATGACAATCACGAGATGAATGTTAAGATTCTGAAAGGTTATAAATGGCTTCTTGAAAAATTTCCGGAAGAGTTTAAGACTCTTGATGCGGAACAAAGCGAAGAGGACTTGACACTTAAACTCACAAAATTAATTGAAGGAATTAGTAAATGATATTGGGGCCAAAGAAATTACTGCAGTTAGTTAAAACGAAAAAACTAGTAGAAGGATTATCTCAGCGGGAGTTGGAAAATCCTGAAGGAGCTGGGTTTGATTTGCGGCTTGGAGAAGTATATAAAATTTCAGGGACTGCGCTTCTGGGAGAAACACACAGAAAAACTCCAGATATTAAGTCAGTTAAAGTTTATAACGCGAAAAAGGGGAGTAGTATGAAAATAAAACCCGGAGATTTTTTTCTCGTCAAAACTATTGAAAAAATAAATCTGCCCATAGATTTATCTGCAGTTATTTTGCCCCGTACCACGACTTTTCGTTCCGGTTTATTTATCCGCACCGGACCAATTCAGCCGGGATATTCCGGCGAGCTTACCTTTGGGCTTAAGAATGAAGGACCGGTGACGGTAGAGATTGAAATGGGAGCGCGGTTTGTCCACGTAATTTTCCATGAGATAAAAGGAAGCGGAAGTCAGTACCGCGGTCAATGGCAAGGCGGGCGAGTGACGACCCGGCGCAAAGAGCGCCAGGTTTAATATAGAATATTAAATATAAAAAATAAAATATTTACTATTTAATATTTAATTTTTAATATGAAACGAAGTGATGAGTATCAGTATTTGGATCTGGCAAAAGAAATCTTGCGGGACGGGATAAAGAAAGTTGACCGAGGCACAAATGTAAAGCTTTATAGCCTGTTTGGCCGGCAGACCAGATATGATCTGTCTGAAGGCTTTCCTCTTCTTACTACCAAAAAAGTTTATTGGAAGGGAGTAGTTGCGGAGCTTTACTGGTTTTTCTCCGGGCAAACCAACATCAAATATCTCGTAGATAATAATGTTCATATTTGGGACGACTACCCATATAAGATTTTTTTGCAAAAATCTACCCGTTCGGCATCCTTCGGCTCTACTCAGGATAAAAGCTCAGGGCAAGAAATGACTAAGGATCAGTTTATTGATAAGATAAAAAATGATTCTTCATTTGCGAAAAAATGGGGAGAGCTGCCGCGCATTTATGGCGAGATGTGGAGAAAATGGCCTACACGATCAGGCAAGACGATTGATCAGCTGGCTTGGGCAGTCAAGGAGCTTCGCGAGGATCCGGATGCAAAAAACGCCATTGTTACCTCATGGAATCCGGAATATCTATACACAATGGCAGATAAAAAAGATGCCTCGAGATTTCCGATTTGCCACAATATGTTTCAGATTTCAAGACGGGGAGACAAGCTATCTCTTCAACTTTATCAGAGAAGTTCGGATCTTTTCCTTGGAGTTCCGTTCAACATCGCAAGTTATTCGCTTTTGACGATAGTTCTTGCAAAGATTCTAGGTTTGAAGCCAGGGGAATTTGTCCATACATTTGGAGATGTGCATATTTACGAGAATCATATTGAGCAGATGAAAGAGCAATTGAAGAGAAAGCCAAGACCCTTTCCAAAAGTCAAAATTGTCGGAAAAATGAACAAGCTTTCGGATTTCACACCCGATAAAATTGTTCTTGAAGGTTACGATCCGTACCCGTCCATAAAAGCAGAGCTTACAATTGCAGGAGGCCTATATGAAAAATAGAATAACGAATCTTGAATCATGAATCACGAAGGGAAAATAAAATCATTTACAGATTTGAATGCTTGGAAAGAAGCACATAAACTAGCTTTACTTATTTATAAAATAACTAAACAATTTCCCAAAGAAGAACAGTTTGGATTAACTAATCAATTAAGACGCGCCGTTGTCTCAATAACTTCAAATATCGCAGAAGGTTTTAGCAGAAGTTCTTACAAAGAAAAAATACAATTTTACTCTATGGCTTTAGGATCGCTTAGTGAGGTTCAAAGCCAGTTATTAATTGCAAGAGACATATCTTATATAGAAAAAGATCAATTTAATTCCATCGCTGATCAATCAGTTACAGTTAACAAATTACTGAATGGACTTATAAAAAAGTCAAAGACCATAATTCTTAATTCATGATACATAATTCAAATTCGAGAGTAAGTATTATTGTTGCGATTGATGAGAAGAGGGGGATAGGGAAGAACAATTCTATTCCGTGGCATTTGTCGGCGGATTTGAAGCGGTTTAAGGCTCTGACCACAGGGCATACTATTATAATGGGGAGAAAAACGTGGGATTCTCTGCCCAAAAAGCCTTTGCCTAATCGATTGAATATTGTTTTGAGTCGAGATTCAAGTAGGCAAGAGGTGCAAGCAGATCCTGAATCTCCTGTTTTATTTTTTTTTGAACTTAATTTAGCGCTCAAAGAAGCTATTGGGTTTGAAACGGAGAGAAATAAGGAAAATCCAGAGATTTTTATAATTGGGGGTGCTCAAATTTTTCAGCAGGCGATTGATATGGGAGTCGCGGATAGATTATACTTGACTCAAGTAGAGGGTGATTTTGGGTGTGATACGTTTTTCCCGGACTATGCTGAGTTTAAAAAAGTATTGAGTGAAGAATCCGGAGAGGAAAACGGGATAAAGTATAAATATATTAATTTAGAGAGGTAAGTAGCTATACCACTAATATACTAGTATATTAGTAATTTATGAAAAATTTAAAACAAACAGATCCGGAAATATATAAATTAATAAAAGAAGAAGAGGAGAGGCAGAAGGAAGTTTTGGAAATGATACCTTCAGAGAACTACACTTCGACTGCTGTCATGGAAGCACTCGGAAGTGTCCTGACCAACAAATACTCGGAAGGGTATCCGCGGAAAAGGTATTATCAGGGAAATAAATTAATAGACAGTGTTGAGATATTAGCACAAGAACGAGCAAAGAAATTGTTCGGTGTTCCGCATGCAAATGTACAGCCATATTCCGGAAGTCCCGCAAATACAGCAGTATATCTTGCGCTTCTCGAGCCCTTGAAAGACAAGATAATGGGACTAACTCTGGCTTTCGGAGGGCATCTTACTCATGGATCGCCTGTATCAATTTCCGGAAAATATTTTAAAACAGTTCCTTACAAGCTTGATGAAAAAGGGCTTCTTGATTACGATGGGATTGAAGAATTAGCCCGTAAAGAAAGGCCAAAGATAATAGTCTGCGGGGCAACTGCATATCCGAGGATTATTGATTTTAAACGATTTGGAAAAATCGCAGATGAGAACGGAAGTTATTTATTGGCTGATATTTCTCATATTGCAGGTTTGATAGTGGGAGGAGTACACCCAAGTCCTGTTCCTTATGCAGATATTATAATGACGACCACTCACAAGACGCTGAGAGGACCCCGTGGAGCGATGCTAATGGTGACAGATAAAGGATTAAAAAAAGACCCGGAGTTGGCAGATAAGATTGATAAGGCGGTTTTTCCCGGCTTACAGGGTGGGCCTCATGACAACCAGACTGCTGCAATTGCAGTTTCTTTACTTGAGGCAAGTTTGCCATCATTTAAAAAATACTCAGAGCAGATTGTTAAAAATGCTAGAGTTTTGGCCGAGGAATTAATCAAATCGAGGTTCAACCTCGTCAGTGGCGGGACGGATAACCATCTTCTCTTGATAGACCTTACAAATAAGAAAGCAAATGGAGCGCTTGCTGCATATGCACTTGAAGTTGCAGGAATTGTAGTGAATAAAAACGCAGTTCCAAATGACCCAATGCCTCCATTTTATCCTTCGGGAATCCGGCTTGGAACACCGGCGATTACGACTCGCGGGATGAAAGAGAAAGATATGATAAAAGTCGCAAGTTGGATTAATTCTGTAATAGAGGAAATAAGGGAAGACCGCGGAAATGGATTCGACAAGCTCACCACAAGAGAAAGCAGAAGTTATTTCTGGAAGGATTTCAAAAAAAGAGTTAGAGAGAATAAACGTTTGTTTGAAATTAACGAAGAAATCAAAAAATTCACCCTCAAATTCCCAATCCCCTAATAAATACTTCTAGCATCGCTAAGGGATATTTGATCTCTTTTTTCTTCTGGGTTTGGCAACTCATCCATTTCAGAGTCAGAAGTCTTAAAAGCGTACATGACCATCCAGCCCCGAGTGATAGAGTCTGTTTCTTTTCTTCTTGCGAGCATTTCCGGAACAGCTTCTAAAAGGCAATCTCTCGCAATATCATAGTCTATTCCAGGTAAAGCTCCTTCAGTAAATTCTTTGTATCTACATATTGCTTCTAAATCTTCTTGAGTCATTCTTACATTGATGCGGCCAATACTTATATTTGTAAAACCAGCCTCTTCTGCAAGTCTTTTATAGTCCTCAGAACTATATTTTAGAATATCTTGAGACGGATGGTCCTTCGACTCTTCAAGTCCATATTTGTCATGAGCAATTCTTTTTGCTAAGGATACCATAATTCCCCAGGTTCTTCTTGATCCACTTGGATACGCTAGATCATTTGTATACGCAGAATTTAAAATTAGTGGCCGCCCGGGTTTTAAAACTCTTGCTGCTTCCTGAAAAGAAGTAATAGTCTCTGTAAGATGAATAGCATTGCAAAAAGTTACAAGATCTGCTTCTCCTGCTGGTTCCTGTTGCAAATTTTCCGCAAAAGCCTCTTCAAAAAAAATCTGCCCAGAGTAATCCGAAAACTTTTTCCTGGCAGTACCTAGGGCGGCTGAATCCGTATCGTATCCATGAACCTCAAAACCCGGCAAAAGCTTATTTTGCTCAAGTAGTTGGGTTATTATGGCGCCTGTTCCTGTAGCTACGTCAATAACTCTTTGAGAAGGAGGAGCTAAGGATATTGTAGTTCTATTGACATCAACATAGAAAGGCTGGTTGGTAAACTCTTCATATGTAGAATCGCCTTGGCCAGGTCTATTCTCGGTGGGAGCTGTCATAATGCGGGTAGTATATACCTCTTGAAATTTATTTGTCAATCCAAAATTTTACTTCAAGCTCCCATTTTCATAAGGCTTCTTTTTACTTTCTCCTATTCTTTGAGAGCTAACAATTCTACTCCAATACCCACGTGCGACCTTATTGGTCCCGAGCGGGCTGGAACATCAAGCTTATTTCTAATTCTGCAAAGAGTAGTGGCAAGCGCTTTAGATGCCTGAACTCCATCTTTAAAAAAAATCTCTCTGAGTATATTCTTCTTTAAAACTACATCTCCAATATGCAAGCTTAGGAGTTTCAGAAGCTCATACTCAATCGGAGTCATGGGGATGAGTTTTTCATCTTTTTTCACTTGCCTTTTTCTCATATTCACAGCAATTCCTGATCCTGCAGTTATAATATCTTCCGGATTTTCTCTTCCGTCATCAAGCATGTATCCTAAATGCTTTACGGTTTTAATAGAACCGTTTTTTGGATGAATTTCAAGTTTTTTTCTCAACGTAGATATATATGATCTTAAATCCTGGCTCCCTATATGTGTTTTTGTTTTTATTTCATCTCGCGGTACAACACTTCCTGTATTTACCGCAAGTAATCTAAGAACTGACCATTCAATGCGTGTTAAATTATTTACCATTTCTCCGTTTCTCTTAACTTCATCTCTGGAAAGATTAATAGATATCCCTTCGGGTAAAGTTATTAAATCAGGCTCAATCACTACTTCTCCAGCTTGAATTTCCATAGGAGGAGTAATTTCAGTCCTTCTTTGTGCTTCTATTGAACGTGTCATAAGATAGGAAGAATTTTATGATTTCAGAGGATTTTTGTCAAATTATCTTTGCTTTGGTTGACTTTTCAAGCTCCTCTTTTCATAATAAGTTGGTGGATAGGTTTATTAAGTTTTTTGAAGAGGCTTCAGTGTCTCAGAAGCTTTTGATCACAGGTGGTTTCTGTGCATTCTTACTTTTCTTCATGGGTGCCTCATATTTACTTACCAATTACAATATAAACACTGCGTCCAAAAATACTTCAGCTGAGAATAACGCGGACCTGCCCGCAGATGATGGTTCAAAAAGCGATGACGGAGAGTGGGAAGTATATACGGGCGAAGCTTACAAATTAAGTTACCCGCAGGGTATGTTCCTCTCACCGGGAGTTGTCGCAGGCGGCGGAAGCGCTCTGGGCATGGCAGATGCAGAGGGAGTTACGGAATATGGAATTGAGCTTGAGGTGGTTGATTCCTCTCAAAGACCACTTGAGGATATTTATAGTTCCTTTAGGATTGCCCAGTACAAGGAAGAAGAGTTTCTGGAGGGAGATATAAGTGCTAAGAAATTTTCAGGAATTTCGGGGCAAATGCATGAGACTGCAATTATCTTTGAGAACAGAGGAGAGGTATACAAATTCCAGCTATCTTATCAATCCGAAACGGAAAATCCTAAGATAAAACAAATATTCAGGAGTATCCTCGCAACTTTTAGCTTTATTTAACGTCACTGCAGATCTTTGTGGATATCTGTCCAAGGATTTCGTTGAGCTGATTATCTATTGGGGCAAAATAAAAGTCGGTATCTGGGTTTGATGCCACTCTTTTCATAAGATTGACAAGTGATGCGGGCGCGCTGGGGTCTGTACTATTGAACTTAGCATCTCTTATGTCGTGAATATATCCAATTGTGAAAATTCTTACCCCTGTAGCTTTTATCTCAGTAGCAACGGAAGTCGGATCTTGGGACGGGTCAAAACACCTGCATCCTATATCTGGATCATCTGTGCAATATGTAGAACTTGATCCTGTTCCGCCGGGGCACAACGTGTTTTGCGCCAATGTTTCAGGAATACCATCTGAGATAAAAACTAAGTTAAATTTATAGCCAGGAAATTTTGCTTGCGCAACAGCAAGATCAGTTTTTATAGCATTAAACGCATCCTTTGAATGAGTCCCGCCCTTGGCTATCATAGTATTAATGGTGTTTAGAATGTCGCCCTTATTGTTTTTGAAGTAATCAAATGGAACAACATCCATATGCGCAGGAAATCCAGGGGAACTATATGTTCTAAGTCCTATGATTCCTTCCGGCGGAAAATTAGAGGTGAAATATTTAAGAGCATTCTTCAAATTGGCTTGTTTCGAGCCCCCGCCAAAATTCATAGACCCTGACTGGTCCAACAAGAATCCGATGGCGGCAGTATTTGCGCAAGATGAAAATTTGAGAGTCATAAGCTGAAGATTAGCGTGTGGATCGCCGGGAGGAGGAGTGACCAGCGTAAAGACTCCGGAAGTATCACTCGGTCTTCTAGTGGTATCCGGAATAACGCCGTTTACGAAAAAAATACTTGCTACGATTACGACCGCAAGAAGTAAGACTATTATCAGTGAACTTCCTCTTGAGCTAAATGATTTAAATCTTTTTACTGCCTTTTTCATAAACGCATATTAATTGTAGGAGTAATTTTGCATAGTTGTCAAGAAAAATTTATTAGAAAGGCTCTGGCGGAAGCGGAGTGGGTGTAGGTGTAGGCGGACGTGGCGTTGGAGTCGGTGTTGGTGGACCGGGTGTAGGTGTAGGCGGACGTGGCGTTGGAGTCGGTGTTGGTGGACCAATAGTAGGTGTTGGAGTTGGTGGGCCGGAAGTTGGGGTTGGTCCAACTGTCGGCGTTGGAGTAGGTGTAGGGGGAGGGGCAATAATAAAATTAGGCGATCTTAGCTGGAGGTTGTATTGAGCAGGTATAGAATTCGGGGCGACTACCTGATAACCGGTGGTATCAGTTATGGGGTTTTGCGGCAGAGGGCTAAATCCGCCTACGAAAACAAAACTTGCGGCAATGACAAGCCCAACGATTAGAAGGATTGTGAGAAGACTGGAAGTTGGTCTGATTAAAGCCATAAATTTATTTTAGCAAATTTTATTTACAAATCGTGCCTGTAATTGCAGTAAGAAGAGATTGTATTTCGTCTGCGCTTCGTGCATGATAATAATTCGATGGAGAAGAAGCTATACTTTTGAGAAGATCAGAAAGTCTGGGATCTTCTGCCTGAGCAGCATCGTACACACCTACTGTATATACTGTAACGCCTAAATTCTTTATCTGATCTGCCGGGTTTGGGGTAAAAAGACGGGGGTCCTGATTGGCACCAGAGTTACCCGGACATCCTGCGCCTGGGCAAGGAGCCCCGTCGGAAATCAGTATGAAATTAAATTTCCTGCCGGGGAATCTGGGAATTGCTTCTGCAAGTTTGTTATATGAAAAAACAAGAGCATTGCGAGTGGGCGTACCTCCCTCTGCTACAAGAAGGTTTATTTCAGACGGAATATTCCTCTTAACATCCCTGAAATAAGCAATTGGAATTACATCCATTATATCGGGTCGGCTTATTATACGGCTATTGAATGCCTGAATTCCTATAATTGAATCATCTGTAAGATTTTGTGTCATAGCAAGAACTGCCTCCTTGAGTCTTGAAACTTTTGTGAACCCAGAAGGGGTAAAGCTTGTCATAGAGCCGGTAATATCAAGAAGAAAATCTACAGTCAGCGAATTCTTGCAGGGTATAGGTGTTGCAGAAGGTATAGGAGCAGATGTAACCGTAGGTGTCGGAGTTGGTGTAATATTTTTAAATTTCAGCGTTTTCAGCTGAAGACCGGGTTCAGACGATGAGCCTGGAGATGTAGCTAATTCTCCAGTCTGATAATTTGGAGGAGGCGGTTTTCTTTCTGATGGGAGGAGACCGCCTATCATTACAAGCGATCCCATAAAGACTACTCCCAGGATTATAAATACAGCAAGCCCGCCGCTTGGAAGTTTGCGGGACTGCTTGGATGCAATGTTCATTCCCATATTCTTATCGTATCTTTTTAAAACTTTTGCGTCAAGAAAAATCTGTCATCGGTTCTCTGTTCTCGGTTTTCTGACTACGGTTTGCCAGTATTTCCGTTCATCAGCTATGCTAAATATTATGATGAAAGATGTAGCAGACCTTGAAGCCACAATTCAGCCTTTTCGAGGTTGAACCTCGAAAAGATTGAAACAAAAGGCTAAATTCAACTGATTTACCGAAGACCGATTAACAAAGTTCTGACAACAGATAACTGAAAACTGATAACTGATTTCTTCTTATTGTAATTTGAGAGGATTTTTAGTATCATTA
>JBBTVO010000006.1:0-28954 GCA_038063195.1 Patescibacteria group bacterium | reverse complement strand
TTCCTACAGCATGGCCTTCCTTTGTGTCCTTTGTCGAATCCACCTCAATTATCTCTGCTTCCGGATATGCACCGTTTATTTGCTTTTCTACAAAGTCTTTTATCTTGTTCGGTGTATTGACATAAAACCTTATATCTTCAGGAAGCCCGACTATTTCAAACGAAAGATTTGGCTGCGGATTTAAGAAAGAAAATCTCCCGCCCTTTCTAAGTGATGCAAAACTCGTAAACATCTGCTCTGCCGCATCAATCTTAATTTCATTATCGCGCGGAACCGAGACTTCAAGAAGCGTCGAATCAAGCGATGCTTTTTCGCGATGCCTATTCCTATACCAGAGAATTAGAAAGTGTCCGGAAAGATAAACTAAGAAAATTAAAAGACCAATAAGTACTACCCCTAGAAAAAATAGGGTGAAGAATCTTAAAATATTGTCCGGCGAAAAAGTTTCGAGTGTCATACCTGTCCGGATGCGGTTTGCTGTTTTTGCTTATTAAACATTGCTCTCTTAAATTGTCTGGATATAGAAGATGCAAGCCAACGGACAGCATCAAAAATATTTCTCTTTGGAGCTGTAATCATTTCTTCATTTGTGAGAGGGGTTTTAAAATTTACAGTAGTGGGTTTTGATATCACGGACTCTATTGATGGCTCCGAATGAGTTATACCTGCATTAACATGAGTCCTGTCTAACTCTGGCTGTTGATTGGATTCTTTAAGGCCTGCCTCTGCTGCTTCCTTATGAATATCAATTCTATCTGAAGGGCGCATGAACTCAGGCACAGCCACAACTTCTGTCTCCTTACCCGATACTCCCACTGAGGGAACACTTGTGACTGCAGATGGAATAGTTGTATCCGGAATAACCGGTATTTGATCTGTTTTTGCATCATCCATATTAGATTTATGATAGCACGAATTGGAGAACGTGTCATTACATCCACCTCACAGCTTCCTCACTCGCAGCCGAATTCAAAACCGCATCCACATTTTTTAGTTCTCTTTTCGGGAGAGGTGTTGGTTTCGTCATCATATTTCTTATCACATCCTGGGCAATGATAATGATTATCACTTTTATCTTCGCATTTACATCCTCCCGCCTCTCCTAGCTCTATACCAAATTTCGCAACGCTGTTTGAATCAATCCCTGAATTTGAATTTCCAAATAGACCTGTCATATTTATTCCTTTATTCGTAGGACACCCTCCTCCGCCCACTGCTTGTACTTCTCTTATTCCCATGCTATGAACCGCTGCTCCAAAATCCAAATCAGTCATTGATGAAATCTTATTTATCAAACGGTAATTATTCGTTGTTTCTCCCCTCGTTAATTCATCTTTTAAATCGTCTGAACAATTTAAAAGCGCATTAAGAGATAAAGCCAATTCGACCCAATCTATTTCCTCAGCAAATAACGCGGATTCATATTGATCTTCAAATCTTTGTATCGAGGGATGAGAAATAATAGCTTCCAACACTTCAGATGGTATCTCCATTTGACCTTTCTGAAAAACGTCCTTGTCAGTCATAAATGGATGAGATAAAAACCATGCATCCTTAGGTCTTCCGTCATAAGCATCAAAGAAATCTGGCTTAATAGATTTAGCTTTGTCTTCATATTCAGAATAATCCCAATCGACTCCAATCCTTATTCTTTTTACATATCTAGTACCATCTTCTCTCTCCGAAGCTATATATTTATCAACAAACCACCCAGTATAAGCTGTCCCTTCAACCAATCCATATGGCGTAAATGATGTTACAGTAGTATCAATTGGAGTATTTGAATCAGTCATTTTTCCGTTGATATAATCCCATCCTCCAAGCTCTCCGAGTATTCCTTCTCTCTCTTGTTCGGGAGATCCAAGACTTTTCCTGTATTCAGCGCCTCTCCTTATAGTATCTCTAAACGGAGCCCCATCTCTGCATAACTCTCCATTAATAATTTCAAACTCTCCATAACTTTCGACTGCATGGAGTCGTTCCATAAGATTGGTTCTCAAATTTTCTCTAAGCTCGCTTCTAAATTCGGCTAAACCTTCTTCATTCCCTTCTCTTCGCAGTTTTTCTACATGCCACCTGTCAAACACTGGATTATAAGATCGCTTGAGAAGATCTTGCGGATCATGCACGATATTTAATGCAGTCTCAAACTGAAACTGTAATTGCTCCACTTCATACAGCTCTTCGCTTGAACCTTCATGGAAATCTTCTTCTAAATTATTTGGTCTCCTTATTTCTACTACTGACGGCTCTATTGTTGCTTTGTATGCTTCGGTCATAAAAAAACTCCTCATTTCCGAGGAGAATTCATACTTAGTATGCTCCTGCTCGGAAGTCTTAATCGGGGCTCTGGCTTCTCCAATTCAATCGAAGTTACAGTTGCGGCACAGCGCTGGAATTACACCAACTTCACCCGGTTTTCTTAATCCTCCAGAAGTCACAGCATGAGGCGTGAACGAATAGTTCTGAAAAGCCGAATGCTAAGATTCGGAGGACCAAATCGTTTCTTTTTGTTTTTCTTCTTGATTTACAAAACGGGACATTGTCAGGAATAAATCTGAAAGTCTATTAATATAAATAATTACTTCCGGCTGAACTTTTTCTTTTGCATTTAAACCAACTATTCTTCTTTCTGCGCGGCGGCAAACAGTTCTTGCCAGATGTAAACTTGAACCGGCTAACCCCCCGCCGGGAAGGATAAAGTTAAAAAGCGGCGGTAGTTTTTTTGTCAATTCGTCAATCAATTTCTCAAATTCCTTTGTTCTTTTTGCTAAATTTACTTTTTGTTTTGGATTTGCCAGAGCTCCCCCTATAACAAACAAATCTTTTTGAATTTGTATTAATTCTTTTCGGATTTCGGATTTAGTGCTTCGGATTTGCGATATGGAAAAACCAATCGTGCTATTTAGCTCATCCACAGTACCAATCGCCTCAATCCTAAGACTGGCCTTAGAGACCCTTTTTCCATTGAATAAACCAGTATCTCCCTTGTCCCCTGTTTTTGTATAAATCGGCATATTGATTTAGTTATTAGTTACTAGATATTAGTTATTAGTTACAGAAACAAAAAACTTCTTGGTTTCCCAAGAAGGATACTTTAAAGTTCCTGTCCCGCTGATATTTTTCAGTCGGGATCCCGCCAAAGGCGGGGCTCGGGATAATATCATGTATGGTTTTCTGGCTTTAACAGTAGCGGCACTGCCGCCGATTTCCACGGCGATTGCCCATTACACGAGTTATAAACTATTATCTAGTATCTATTTTCTATTATCTAACTTAGCACTCAGCGTATCCACAGCCGTAGCATTTCCTACAGCCTTCTTCATACGCCAGACTTCCTGCTCCACATTCAGGACAAATATCATAGAGCCCTGTTGCAGATTCTGCTTTTTCCTCATGAACAACTCCTGTTGCTTTTCCTACTAATGACAATTGCTGAAGTTTTGTAACTTCTTCCGGAGATTCTGTAGTCTCGGCTTTAATCTCCGAGTGACCGTTTCCATTTGTTCCATTTCCATTTGAATTTCCGCTGACAGCAGCTTCAATCCCTGCCTTGCCAGAAGATAAGTTCTTGTCTTCCACTTTACCATTCACCGCAAAACCAAAGTGACTTGCCAAAATCTTCGCGACAGCATCCGGGAGAGATCTGACTCTGTCTTTCCCAAATCCTACACTTCTTGCTCCGCCTATCCCTGCAAGCTGGGAAACCACTTGCCTCATTCTTTCTCTCGGAGTAAGTCCTCCTGAGAGTCTAAGGCTTACTGAAATCATACGTCCCAGCGCATCAGCCATTGCCGCAACATCAGAGCCTGATTTTCCGATAGTTATGAAGACTTCAAACGGTTCCTTAAGATCGTTGTGATTGATAGTGATATAAGTTTTTCCTACCGGTGTTTCAACTCCATAAGTTACCCCTTCAAGCTGCATCGGACGCGGTGCTACAGGCTTTGCCAGTTTTACTTCGGGCTCTTCTTTCTTCTTATCATCAATTCTCGATAATACTCCCTCACGACTTCCATCTCTCATATAGGTCACGCCTTTCATTCCCAAGTCATAAGCTGCCATATAAAGTGTTTTCACATCTTCAATCGTGTGGGAATTTGGAGCATTCACAGTTTTTGAAATTGAAGCATCGATATATTTTTGCGCAACTCCCTGAACTTGGGCATGTTCCATAGGGGTTAAGTCGTTTGCGCTTACATAATAGCTTGGCTTTTCTGGGACTTGCCCTGAGCTTGTCGAAGGGTTTTCTTTCTTCCACTCTTCATAGAGCGGATGGTACATAATATGCTCACCGGTTCTATCCTTGCGCATAAAAGTAAACTCATATACCGGTTCAATTCCTGAAGTAACTCCAGATAATAACGATGTCGTACCGGTCGGAGCAATGGTCAGCAGAACCGCGTTTCTTATTCCCTGTTTTGCAATCTTAACCGCAAGTGTTTTAGGAAGGTCTTTTATGTGATAACCCTTCAGATATTTTGCTTTGTTAAATTTCGGAAATGCTCCTTTTTCTTTGGCAATATCTGAAGATGCTTCATAGGCGCTGTTCCTCAGAGTTGCAAAAATCTTTTCAATTACAGGAAGCGACTCATCTGCTCCGTAGCGAACACGCATTTTAATGAGAGCATCTCCAAGTCCCATTATTCCAAGCCCGGTCCTTCTAATTTCCTTTGCAACTTTTTCATTTTCTTTGAAAAAATAATAAGTTTTATCAATTACGTTATCCAAGAATCTCATCGCAATCTTTACGTCTTCACCAAAAGTCTTGTAATCAAACTTCTCATCCTTCACATACGCGGCCAGATTCATTGCTCCGAGATTACATACTGCCCATGCCCCAAGCGGCTGTTCTCCGCAGGGATTGGTCGCAATCAGTCTTTCAAAATACCATGTGTTACTTCTTTTATTGCTTCTCTCAAGAAAGTGAAGACCCGGCTCGGCACTTCTCCATGCGGCATCACAAATAAGATTCCAAAGTTCCCGTGCTTTTATAGTTTTATGAACTTTTACTTTTCCTCCCAATTTTCGCCATTGATCTATTTCTCCATTCCAATGTTTGTCATACTTTGGGTCGTCAAGATCCGGATAAACCAAATCCCAGTCTCCGTCTTTCTTGACCGCTTCCATGAAGCCATCGGAGACGCAAACCGAAAGATTGGCTCCGTTAATTTTGGACAAATCCTGTTTTACTGTAATAAATTCTTCAATATCAGGATGCCAATCCCAAAGCATTAGCATTGTCGCGCCGCGGCGGGTCCCTCCCTGCTGAACGACATCATGAGTTGCGTATGAGAAAAGTCCTGCCCATGTTACGGGACCTGAAGAATAACCATTTACTTTCTTGACTCGGGCTCCCCGGGGTCTTAGAGATGATAGATTTAAACCAACTCCGCCTGAACGGGATTGAATCTCGACCAGCTGTTTGAGGGAGTCAAGAATCCCCTCACGGGAGTCTTTTGGAGATGGTATAACAAAACAATTAAAGTAGGTCACTTGATAATCTGTGCCGGCACCGGAGAGAATTCTCCCTCCCGGAACAAATTTAAAGTCAGACATTACATCATAGAATTTTTTCTCCCAATGTTTTCTATCTTGTTTTTTTTCATTGCTCGCAATTCCTCCGGCAACTCTTTTCCACATTTGCTCAGGAGTCTCTTCAAGAGCTTCCCCTTTTACACCCTTTAGGGCATATCTGTCCAAAAATACTTTCTGTCTTATTCCATCAAGCTTCATAATTATTGAGAAATTGGTAAATTAATAGGAAAATACTGCGAATAATCTTCGTGAGTCTCAATATTAGAATCACAATCTCTAATACACAGTGGGTTGACAAAAGTGAATTTAAACTGATTATGACCCAGTATGGTATTTGCAATTACTCCCAGTAAAATGGCTCCAATAAATATTAGAAAAAATTTAGTTTTAGTAGATAATCCTGTCTTTGGATTATTATCGTTCTGAATCGTTGTTTCGGAACTTGATGAACTATTATTGTAATCTGAGATCTCAGTATTCGATACTGGACCCGTGCCTGCGTAAGCTCCGACCTGTTGAGCATATTCGAGGTAAAGCATGTTGTCAGATGGATAAGAAGTGCTTATCACAGAAGTACCACTTGCTGTAGCAGGATAAAAACCTTGACCTAAATTCCCTTGAAAAACTGCTGCTCCAAAGTTATCTGATCCATCAAATACCGGAGGAGTCGAAACAACTGCTCCAGAATTCATTGCCTTAGGATAACCATCAAAAGGCTTTATCCTAGATGGATCAATATTGACATATGGCATATCTGATTGATTAGATAAATCAATTAAATCTGTAGGAAAATTCTTATTCATAATTAGTTTGGTAATTTTATGTCACTAATACTGTATTTCTTTTGATCAAAAACTTTTAAAGAGGCAGATCCTATTTCTTTTTTTTCCTCACTTAAAATGAATCTGAAATCTCCCTCTGTTTTAAATCCAAGACCTGCAAGTTCTACTACCATATTCGCCCTGCCATTCGGTCCTGTCATGGCATCAAGGTCAAAACTATTCTTTTCTCCCGCAAAACCTTCAGATGGTTCAATTTTCAAAGTCAATTTATGAGAAGTTGAAGGAGTACCACTAATGGTTGCCACGAAAAATGCACGGGCCAGGCCTCCCGGAAACTGCTGAACTCTTAGTTCATCAAAAATTCCATTGATACTAAGTTTTCCTTCCTGTGAAATACTTGCGTAATCGCAAAGTGCTATGATTTCTGTTTTTAATTGTTTCATAATTATTTTATTAATCTTTTTACTTCTTTCTCAAAATCTTCTACATCTACAAATCTTCTAAAAACACTTGAGAATCTTATATATGCGACTTTGTCAATTTTCTTAAGCCTTGTCGCAATCAATTGTCCTATTTTTTTGCTATCTACTTCGACCGAGTCGGCACCCAAAAGTTCCCTTTCAACTTCTGTCACAATCCTTTCAATGTCTTCCATTGAAACTTTTGTTTTCTCGCAAGACCTTACAATTCCTGAACGCAATTTTTCTCTGTTAAATTGTTCGCGTCTGCCGTCTTTCTTGATTACTACCAAGCTTATATTTTCAATCCTCTCGTAAGTAGTGAATCTCTTCTGGCATTTGAGACATTCTCTTCTTCTTCGTATAGTCTCAAGGTCCTCACTGTCTCTTGTTTCTACAACTTCTGTTTCATTCGATCCGCAATAAGGACATTTCATAATATTTATAGTTAAAATTTGTCCCGACGAATTTCATTCGTGCGGGATCCGATCCCGATATTATCGGGACGGGACCAAAAAGACTCAAGAAATCTTAAAATCAAAGTGCGAGACAAATTATTAAAGTTCTTCCAATCCGCCTAAGGCGGAAACACTACTAATAGTGCTATGATCGATGTTATTACACTAAATCTGCCGTGTCAACAGGTAATTTGTGTATCAAACTATAGCAAGTCTATTTTTAGCCTCGGGGCAAAATTTTAAGCGGAGATTTTCAGTAGAAAGAGTAATAATTTAGGCCATTAATTTTACGCTCTAAAAATTTACTGAAAAAAAATGTTCGAAGAATATAATTTAGATTAACTCTGCGGTTTAAATTCGTTAAGCTTTTCTCTTATCTGATGCACCCTCTCTTGAGTGTGACTAAGTCTTCCCTTCACATCGCCGGTGGATTTGCTCATCATGCCCTTTATCACCTCTTCATGTTTCAAAGAAGATAATCTATACTTCTGTATCAAACTATCAACGGGTAGGTTTTGTTTTTTAGCAAGATGAATCTGTGCGATTCCTTTTTCAAAATAGTTCTCTCCTTTTGAAACTACAGACTCTGCCATAGAATATTTAGAATTTCCTTTATCAAACAAAAGACTCCCTTCATAAAGTCTTTTATCGGCCTGAAGTAAATAGAAATCAGCCTTTTTCACCGGATCTGCTATAAAAAATTCAATAAGCCTATCTCGCGTAACTTTTAGAAAATAAAGGGGGCTGTCTGCCAAAAGTCCCGGATAAGGTAAGGTATATTCGACACTTTTATTTGCTGCTGAAGAAGTGGTATCCCCCGAAGAACTTGCCTCCTCATTTGCAAAAGAAAAGGAAACAAAAGAAATAAAAATTAAAGAAAGAAATAGTGAAAATAAAATCCTTTTCATTATTTAACAGCAACTACATTTAACCAATCACTTTCAAGACGCTTAAATTCTTTTCTGAACAAATAATCCCAGTGTGTTCCGTCAAAATCTCCGCCGAAAATTGAAATTTTCTTATATCCCAGTTTCTCAAGAATTTTTCGAATAGAATCTTTATTATTATATCCCATTAGACTGTTCCTTACTCCTGAAAATTTCCATCTCTTGCCGCTATCATTGGTCAGAATTGCAAAGGTTTTGAGAATTGTTTTTTCTTTTAGATTGGGCTTGTCATAAAATTGAAGAAATGCGTGTTCTTTATTTTCTCCTTTAGGAACTGCGAAGCTAAAACTTAAGAGTCTGTTGTTTGCCTCAATAACTTTATCAAAATTAGTTATCTGAAGCACAAGTACTCCTTTGTCTTTAAGATTGTCAGTAACGGCTTTTAATAAATCCGAAATATTATGAGGATTGTGAGCCAAGGCATTTCCCATAATAATAGCGCCGTCAAAGGGCTGACTAAATCTATTTTTCATATCCTCCAAGCTTCCATTGAGAAATTTAAGCCTCTCAAGCGGACCTTGTGCTAAAGATTGCTTTCTCCTATTGGCCTCTCTAATCATCTCATGGCTTCTATCAATTCCTACAGCACTAAGTCCTCTTCTTGCTAGTTCTATTGAATGGTCGCCCGTACCGCATCCCACATCAATAACGCTCTCGATGCTGTGTTCATCAAATACTTTCATAAGATCTGGAATTTCATGTTTCAATCTATCTTCGGTATCAACAGCTGCATAATAAGTTTTGGAAAGCCAGTCATTGTATTCCTCATTTTCTGTAAAAATAAGCTTATTGCCCACAGCGGTTCTGAAAATATCGCCCTGAGCTATAATTCCTACCAAATTTCTCCTTGAATCAATTACAGGTAGCCTTCCGATTTTGTTGATAAACATCAGTGATTGAGCACGTAATATAGGTGTGCTTGGAGTTACGGTAGTAATACTCTTGCTCATAATTTTTTCAGCAGGAAGCTCAAAAATTTCATCCACTTTCTCTTCCATTCCTTCGAAATTACCTTCTCTGAACGGATCTTCTGCAAAATCTGCTTGTGAGGGGTAAAACTGAGCTAAAATATCTCGCTCTGCAATAAGACCGACAACTTTTTTTCCTTTTAGCACTGGTACTCCATTTATTCCGCGACCGAAAATAAGTAAACAAACATCTTTGACCTTGGTGTCAGAAGTTACGAAATCAACGTGTTTTGACATTACATCAGCGACTTTCATAGTACGCATAATTTAGCATTAAACTTACCAAATATCAAGAGTGATAATATCAATTCATTATTGACTTTAGCCTTAGGCTATGCTATAAGCTTATGACGGCTGGGGCACACCCCAGTTTGTATATTATGGTAGGCGGATTAGAAACAGGCAAACAAGGACCAACACCTGAGGAAATTAGTATAGTAAGGTCAAAAGAATCTCTTCTTGTATATGCTCTTCGAGTAGATCAGGAAATTTTTCCCATGGTTAAAAATGGTGAAGGCAAAAGCTATATAGGAGATGTCTGGGGAAGGCCAGGAGAAAAACAAATTTTATTAGATGCAGCAGGAGAAAATTTGTTAACAAGTATCGTTAGGGAGAGAAGAATACCAGCGATGGTATTCGGAGAACAAAATCATTATCCTCTCTTTGAAGGAAGACCACATGTAGTAAGATACAATGACTCGCTTGATAATTCTAGCCAATATAGAAGAGGAAAAAGGACAGGCGTTTACTCCGTAACTGGAGATTATACTCCTGAGGGAATACCACTTGGTGCTGTATGTGTAAACATACGAGACAGAGAAGCCACTCTTACCTTAGGATCAGACAATTACATTATAGATTTATCTGATCCTGAACTAAAACACGTTAGACTACCTGAAGCTCCAAGAAGAAAGACTTTTAAAGACGATGAAGATCTAACTATTGCTACGTTTCAGGGTGAGAAAAAATATAAGTTAATGTTTGACAGACATTTTCAACAATTAGTAGAAGCTCTACATCCAAAAGCCTTCATAGATTCAGGAGGAGGATCTTACATCTACTCAGAGCTCGCTAGCGGAACAACAGATATTTATATAATGTTCAACGAGCCTCATTCTGAAATTCTCCCAGGCTTACCAGCTGCTCTTGCTGCAAAATGTACAGTTATTAGTGTTAATCAAGATGGAACATATTCAGATTACAGAGCAAATCCGGATTTTCTTAGCTCGCCCGAAGAATATTCACACGGAAATGTTCCGCTGTTTATAGCATCACGAACTCCGGAGCTTGCAGAAGAAGCAATAGGCTACTACATGAGAGCAAATAATGTTCCCGGAGAGCCAAGAAGATTGAAAATTGCAGCTTAAGATCCCAAAGCCTTGAGGGCGATTTTGAGGGTTTCGGCGGCGTTGTGAGAATAAGTATTAATTATCAAATCGTAATAATCTTTATTCCAATAATTCCAGTTTTGATCATTTCCGGCATATAGCCTCCTAAATTTTTTAAGATGCTCTTCCTCTCTCCCAACTACCCCTTTTTTTGCTTCTTCAACTGAGACTTTATCTCTATTTACTATTCTGTCTACGCGTATTTCTGTTTTGTCCTCGCCATCTTCCCCCTGACAAAGAACTAAGATTTTGAAGACTCCTTCTATTCCTTGCGCGTCATACCCTGCAAGATGGCTTTGAATTATTTGATGATTTTTTTCCTTGAGATTTTTTTTGACCATCTCTTCATATTCCAGATCAAAATGATCAGGCCGTGAATCGGTCTTGTTAATATCAAATCCTTGTTCTTTTTGAAGTTGACGGAATATACCTCCCCCATCAAGCATTTCCCAGCCCAAAGCTTCCGAAAGTTTCTTCGCAAGAGTTGTGGCACCACTTCCAATTCTTCCGGAGATTGTAATGTTTTTTATGTTTGATAGTTCAGCCATAAGAAGTTCTAATTATTCTAATTAAACTAATTGACCTAATCAAGCCCCAAGCTCTAATTCCTAATTTAGAAATTAGAACAATTAGATTAATTAGGTCAATTTTCTTCCCACCATTATTACTTCCTCGACAAGTCTGTTGGCATACCCATATTCATTGTCATACCAAGCGATAACCTTAAGCATATTTCCGCCGACCACCTGCGTCAGGGATAAATCTACAATTGCCGAATGCGGATTGCCTATAATATCACTTGAGACAATCGGATCTTCTGTGACTTCAATTATTCCATTGTAAACCGGATCTTGCGCAGCTTTTTTGAAAACTTCAGTCACTTCTTCTTTTGTCGTATCTTTTTTAAGAAGGAAAGTAAAATCAGATAAAGATCCTACGCGCACAGGAACCCGAATTGCCAATCCATTAAATAATCCCTTAAGTTCCGGGAGGGCTTGCGTCGCAGCAATCGTTGCTCCGGTTGACGTAGGGATTATGTTTTCAGCTGCGGCTCTTGCGCGTCTATAATCATCATGTCCTCCGTCTTGAATTCTCTGGTCCGATGTATAACCATGAATTGTTGTCATCATCGCCTTCTCTACTCCGAAATTATCCACAATTACTTTAGCAACCGGCGTTATACAGTTTGTCGTACAAGACGCGTTATTTATCAACTTCTCGCCCTTATAATCTTTGGAATTTACAGACATTACATAAGTCGGTACTTCGCCTTCCTTCGCAGGTGCGGACAAAACTACTGATTTTGCGCCGGCACCAAGATGAATTTTAAGTTTTTCCTCACTCGTATAATGCCCTGTGGACTCAATAACTACATCCACATTCAAATCTTTCCAGGGAAGAAGTGACGCATCTTTTTGGGAGAATACCGGAATTTTGCTTTGGTTAATGTGGAGAAAACCTATACAGTCTTTATAGATGCCTGTTTTTTCACTGTCCTCTAATTTTGAATTTTGAATTATGAATTTTGAACTTAAAGTATGATAGTTTGTATCATACTTTAACAGGTACATCCAGCCTTTTATATCTGTCGAGTGCCCCGCGTTAATCCCGACAATTTCAACCTCATCAAGATGTTTTTCAAGAATTACGCGGTGGGCAACTCTCCCAATCCTCCCATATCCATTTATCGCAACCCGTATCATATTATTTTAATAATGTGATGCTGAGCAATGCCGAAGCACCATATAAGTAGTATAAAAACTTATCGAATTATCATCAAGTGGGAAAATGTGAACCAAAATTATGTAGCTTGGAAGAATTTTTCTTTTATCTCCCGTGGCAATGCTTCACTTTCTTTTTCAAAAAAATCAGTCGCATTAAAAATCTCAACCAAAACAGGTTCACCCTTAGCAGAAACGCTTACGGTACCAAATTCAGTCTCATAAGTATCATCTACTTTTTTCTTGGATAAAACCATCATCAAAATATCTTCGTCTTTATCGTAATGTACTTTCATACTTTCCTCTCCTTGCTATATGAAGTGTGATCACTGTTATTATATCATTTTCGAGTCTGTAAATCACCCGCAAAATATGTTTCTCATCTATCAAACTCATCGCAGTCTTCTGGCCTTTATTTGTAATTCCCCTCCACTTGGGATTTCTTACAGTCTTTTTGATTTGGGCTTTCGTTATGTTCCAACCAAGTTCTTTAAGTATTGGAATTTTATCTTTTTCCGCGTGTTTTGTATAAATAATCTTCACAAAATTAGTTTAACATATTGTAAGGAGCCCAAAATGAATATAAACTAAACTTATGTTTATTAAGAATTTTGAGGAACTTGCTACGACTCCTCAGAGGAAAATAGTCTTGGAACTTATTGAAACCGCACTTTCTTCAATTCAATCCGAAAACCTCATCAACCAAGAAGTAAAAGTTGAAAATGATCAACTTACAATCATGGATAAAATATTTGATTTATCAAGCTTTGACCGCGTTTTTCTAATTGGTTTTGGGAAAGGTTCTGCAAAAAATTCTAGATTAATAGAAGAAAAATTAGGCGATAGACTTACCGAAGGTTATGTAATTGACGCTAGTCCTGAGGAATTTAGAAAAATCCAATTCACCCAAGGCACCCATCCCCTCCCCTCTCAAACAAATATAGATTTCGTAAATAATTTATTAGGAAAACTTCAAAATCTTACAGAAAAAGATTTAGTTCTTGTTGTAATAACCGGCGGGGGATCAGCGCTTTTTGAATCTTCAAATGTCTCCTTTGATAAATTGGTTGAGATAAATAGCGCTCTGCTAAAATCCGGAGCCAATATTACAGCAATGAATACTATACGAAAACATTTGTCTAAAGTAAAAGGCGGTGGTCTTGCCAAACATTTATACCCTGCAAAAATAGTAACTGTTATTGCCTCAGATGTACCGGGAAATGACCTGTCTGTAATTTCTTCCGGCCCTACGGTAAAAGACGAAACAACAATTGAGGACGCTATTTCGAGTTTAAGCAACTTGACAAGGTCGGACCTTGTCAAAAAAGAAGATCTGACAGAAACCCCAAAAGAGGAGAAGTATTTTGAGAATGTTTCCAATATTTTAGTTTTAAGTAACGTCACGGCGCTAAATGCGATGAAGAGAAAAGCAGAAGAGCTCGGATACAAGGCTTCGATTTTCAGCGAGAAATTTGAAGCAGATGCAAAGCTTGCAGGGTCGGACCTTGTCAAGCAAACAACTCCAAATTCAATTCTTCTGATCGGCGGAGAAACTACTGTTAAAGTAAGAGGTCATGGTAAAGGGGGAAGAAATCAGGCGCTAGTTTTGGGTGCGATATTAAACATTGATGATAAAACCACAATCTGTTCTTTTGACTCTGATGGCTGGGATAATTCTCATTTCGCAGGCGCAATCGGTGATTTGCAAACTTTAAATAAAGCAAAGGAATTGAATCTAAATCCGCAGGAATTTCTGGATAATGACAACAGTCTTGAGTTTTTCGAAAAAACAGGAGACGGTATAGAAACCGGCCGCCTCCCCTCCAACATCAGCGACTTAATTATTGTTCTAAAATATTAATTTTGCGTCTTCATTATTTTTCGCCTTCAGCGCGGAGTGCATGAGGATTGAGCAAACAAAACTATAGAAAATAGTCATTTTCTAAGATGCGAGAGTGAAATTTGAAAGCACGAGCACTGCCTGGCGAAGAGCTTTTGGTACTTTTCTCGGCAGAAAAGTACAATAAGCAGTTTGCATTAATCTTTAAATACTCTGTAATATAGATAGTATGATCCCCGATTTATTTGAAGATAAACTTAAAGAACTTGAGCTTACTGCTGTTAAGACCCGCGAACTTATTATCGAAACTTTGCTTGAAGCAGGCTCGGGCCATTCCGCAGGACCGCTTGGAATGGCGGATATTTTTACAGCTTTCTATTTTCACATACTAAATCATAATCCGAAAAATCCTGACTGGGAAGATAGAGACAGACTTGTTCTTTCAAACGGTCACATCTGCCCTGTCCGCTATGTGAGCATGGCCTTAGCAGGATATTTTCCCGTTGAAGAGTTGAAAACTTTGCGCAAAATTGATTCAAGGCTTCAGGGTCATCCACACAGAACTTCCCTTCCCGGACTTGAAACTACCTCAGGACCTCTTGGCGAAGGCCTTTCTCAGGCAATTGGAATCGCTCTTGCGGGACAACTTGATAACAAAAAGTTTCAGGTTTATTGTCTGACATCAGATGGCGAGCACGAGGAAGGAAATATTTGGGAAGCGGCAATGTTTGCAGGGAAAAATAGGCTTAGTAATATCACGCAGGTCATAGACAGGAATAATATTCAGATCGACGGATTTACAGAAGACATCATGCCTCTTGAGCCTCTCAAGGAAAAATACGAGGCTTTCAATTGGGAAGTTCTCGAAGTTGACGGAAATAATATCAGGACTTTTGTCGATGCAGTGCGGGAAGCGCGCGCAATTGTAGAAAAACCTACAGTAATAATCGCACACACAATTCCCGGGCTTGGTGTTGATTTTATGGAAAAGGATTTTCACTGGCACGGCAAACCCCCGAATAAAGAAGAAGCCAAAAAAGCCCTTTCTGAACTTAGAACTTTGCAAGGCAAAATCCAAAGCGAACATGAATAATATGGAACAACCAACTCAAGTTTTAGATCAAGAAAAAAACCAATTAGCTCAACCAACTGTCAATCAGCCTGTCATTAATCCCAACGCAGGCATAGGCAATAGGGTAGTCGATTTTGTATCAATACTATTTATTTTACATGGGGCGAATAATATCTTTCTGTTTGGATATTCTTTAATAGAAATACAAAGAAACCCTTATTCTCACTCAAATATTGCTTTTCTGTTAATTCCAGAGTTAATTGGTGGAATTTTCTCAATAATCTGCGCATATCTTATTGTGAGAAAAACTTCTTCAGCATATTCCGCTGTTTTGTTAAGATGTCTAGGAGGAATTTTTAGTCTTGGTACGCTCATTACCTTAACTTCAAGTATTGGCACAGGTGGGCCGCTCGACTTATCATTTGTTAATTTATTAAGAATTTGGCCTGAGTTTCTATTTTTAGCTACAATTATTTTGATAACTGTTTTTTACATAAAGCTACCGAGATTAAGCGAATCTAGAAGATGGGAAACTTTCATCTTTATTTTTAATTTATTAATGATCGCTAATTGGATTTGGAGTTTTGTAACTTTTTTCTTATTTATTCCTAAATTTAGTTAAATGCTTAATCCGTATCTTAAATTAAACCAAAGCGAATATGAATAGGAGGTGAATTTAATATGAAATTTAGTAAAGATTTTAGAAACATCCTAATAATCATATCGGTTTCACTGATCTCTACCTTTCTTTTCAAATTTCTTTTAAGCAGTGATGTTTTTGGAAATTTACATTGGATTGGGGGAGTAATAATGCTGATGTACTGGATGCTTTCTGCATTAATCGTATTTATAATCTCGCTAGTAGTAATAAAAACGAATAAGCTCTTTGCGGCTATAGTAGCATCAATTGGAACAACTATTTTATCAATTGGGATAGTTCTTTATCAATTTTAATGCTTAATCCGTATTTAAAATTAAATCCGAAAATTTTTGATGCAGCTGTTGAGCAAAGAGCTACGCGGGCGGGCTATGGCGAGGGGCTGGTGGAGCTTGGAGAGAAGAATAAAAATGTTGTAGTTCTTACTGCTGATCTTTCCGAATCCACTCAAGCCAATGGATTTGAGGAAAAATTCCCTGAAAGGTTTTTTGAAGTAGGAGTTGCCGAACAAAACATGGCTGCAATTGCTGCAGGACTCGGAGTAAGCGGGAAAATTCCTTTCATCTCTTCCTACGCCACGTTTTCCCCCGGCAAAAACTGGGAAACCATAAGAACTACTATTATATACAACAAGTCCAATGTAAAAATCGCAGGCCACCATTCAGGAGTTATGACCGGTCCTGACGGAGCCACTCATCAGGCTACAGAAGATATTGCATCAGTACGCTCGTGGCCGGGACTTACAATTTTCGTACCATGCGATGCGATTGAAGCAAAAAAAGCAACTATTGAGGCGGCAAAAATTGACGGACCTGTTTATCTCCGCTTTACCCGCGACAAAACTCCTGTCATCACGACCGAAGAAACTCCGTTTGAAAGTGGAAAATCTCAAGTTTTCTGGACTTCCGCATCTCCTCAGGTCGCAATTTTCTCAATGGGATATATGACTTATCACGCGCTTCTTGCCGCAAAAGAACTGGAAAAAGAAGGAATAAATTCTCTGGTAATAAATGTCGCAACCATAAAACCTCTTGATGAAAAAGGAATCTTAGAAGCTGTCGGACAAACAAAAGCAGTTGTCACAGTCGAAGATCACCAAGTGATGGGCGGACTTGGCGGAACCATTGCGGAATTACTTGCAAAAAACTCCCCTACTCCAATGGAATTCGTAGGACTCCAAGACACATTTGCCGAGTCAGGAAAACCAAACGAGATTCTTAAGAAATACAAAATGGACGCCCCGGCAATAATCGAAGCAGCAAAAAAAGTGATTGGAAGGAAATAGATGAGACGCATTCTTTTTATTATCTTAATTGTACTAAATTTTATTATTAGCATTGTCATGGGTTTTGAGTGGATACCTGCTCCGAGATATGCAAATCTTCTCTTCCAGGGAACGAGTATCTCGCTACCATCTTTGCTCAATTGGGCATTCGCTTTATTTCCAATTTTGATATCTCTTCTTCTTATTTATCTCTTTAAGATAAAACAAAATTTAATTTTTTCTTATATTGCGGTATTAAATCTAATTCTTTTGATAAATACTTTGCCATGGCACCCCCTTTTGACTAGATTTAGCTATGGTTACTTTTTCTATTTAATTCCTGGAGTATTTTCGAAATGAATGACGATTTGTTAGAAGATTTACGACAAACAATCAAGGGAGAAGTTCAAACCAACGAACAGACACTTAATGAACATTCCCATGACGCCTCGCTTTTTGAAGTAAAACCGCAAGTTGTTGTTTTTCCAAAAGACGAAGGGGATGTTCAGGCGCTCGTCGCATTTGTGAATAAACATAAAAAAGACCACCCTACTCTGTCTCTCACCGGAAGATCTGCGGGAACTGATATGTCAGGTGGCTCAATTAATGAATCTATCATCGTATCTTTCACCAAATACTTTAATCAAACACCAGTCGTTACTGGGAATATCGCAACAACTCAACCCGGAGTTTTCTACCGAGATTTTGAAGTAGAAACATTAAAACACAATCTTATTTTCCCTTCTTATCCGGCTTCGCGTGAAATTTGTGCAATGGGTGGAATATTTAATAATAACGCTGGCGGAGAAAAATCCCTTCAATACGGAAAGACCGAGAAATTTGTTAAAAAAATGAAGATGGTCTTATCTGATGGAAATTCGTATGAATTTCATGCATTAACCGAAGGAGAACTTAAGAAAAAAATGGAACAAAAAGATTTCGAAGCAAAGATCTATAAAGATGTTTTCGAACTAATAACTACTAACTTAGAACTAATAACTAATGCTAAGCCTGATGTCACAAAAAACTCTGCGGGATATTTCCTCTGGAATGTTTGGAATCCAAAAACAAAAATATTCGACCTTACCCAGCTTTTTGTAGGTGCACAAGGGACTCTGGGCATGTTTCTTGAGGGAGATCTTGAACTTGTGCCGGTCCATAAACACCGCGACATGCTAATTATTTTCCTTCACGATATGTCTCATCTTGGTCAAATCATCAAGGAGGTTATGGCGCTAAATCCTGAGAGTTTTGAATCGTACGACGATAACACTCTAAAACTTGCGCTGAAATATTTCCCCGAATTTGCAAAAAAACTTGGGCCTCTTGGAATGATACAAGCCGGATTTGCGTTTCTTCCCGCTTTTTTTGACATGTTTACAGGCAGGAATTTACCAAAACTCGTCCTTCAGGTTGATTTCACAAGCGATGATTTAGATGAGGTTAAGCAAAAAGTCGCGACACTCCGGGAGAAGCTCAAACCTCTTCACCCGACAACCCAAACTGCTCTTGAAAATCAGGAAAAAAGATATTGGCTGGTAAGACGGGAGAGCTTTAATTTGCTTCGTAAGAAAATAAGAGATAAACATACTGCTCCTTTTATCGATGACTTTGTAATAAAACCAGAATTTATCGGAGAAGTTTTGCCAAAAGTCACAGAAATTCTTAAGAAGCATCCGGAGTTTATCTATACAGTAGCAGGGCATGTAGGAAACGGAAACTTCCATATAATTCCTTTGGTTGATATTAACAATCCAAAAGTGCGCGAAGCAATTCCCCAAATTAGTGATGAAGTTTACAAAATTATCGCAAAATATAAAGGCTCGATAACAGGTGAGCACAATGACGGACTTATCAGAACTCCCTATCTTAAACAAATGTATGGAGAAAATATCGTAAAACTCTTTGAGGAAACTAAGAAAATCTTTGATCCGGAAAATATCTTCAACCCCCGCAAAAAAGTCGGCGGAGATTTAAAGTATGCAATGAATCACATTCGAACTAGTTGGTGAGGGCTTGGAGGCCTGGGAGAGTTTATCCACTTTCAGTTTTTATATGCACTTTGTCGATGAACTATATTAATAATGAAAATTTTCTTTTCTTTTTGATTTATGTAGTAAAGAATTCTATATGGCCATGCCCTTATAGCTCTCGTCTCTGAAAGCTCTGCAGAAAGCTTTTTCCCTTCATAAGGATTTTGTTCAAGTATTTCAAATTTTCTTTTTATTTTTTTCTGCTCGATGCTTGGAATTTTATTAAAATGCTTGGCTGCTTGTGGAGTAACAATAACCTGCATGTTTACTTAAATTCTGAAAGCGGAATTCCCTGTCCTTTTTTAGCTTGCTTCAAGCCTTCCATGATACTTTTTTTAGCGCCTGGGATTGCGAGGATTTCGGCAGTTTCTTCCAAAGACTCGAGTTCATCAGCGCTTATAAGTGTCGCTTTGGGCTTTCCATTTACGGTAATGATCACTCTATTCATATACTTATCTACTTTGTCTACTAGATCGGGTAGATTGGCGCGTGCATTTGATATTGAAACAAAATTGCTCATGTTTAAAATGTACAACATTATGTACTACTTGTCAAGGCCTCTATTCCTGGAAGTTTTTCTCCGCTTAAAAATTCGAGCATGGCGCCGCCGCCGGTTGAGACGAACGAAAACTTATCAAGAAGTCCTATTTTTCTAAGAAACGCTATTGTATCTCCTCCGCCCACTACTGAATAAACTCCGCTTGCCGCAATTCCTCTTGCAAGTTTTGCCGACGGAATTTCAGGATCATTTTCCTTGCCTTCAGTCACTCCTACAGGACCGTTCCAGATTACAGTTTGCGAAAGATTCACGACCTGAAGAAAATTTCCTACACTATTTGGAGTCATATCAGTCTGATCATATATCAAATCCGCGACTATAAGTGCTGACTTTCTCTCAAGTACTCTTTCATGCGCAACTTTAATAAGAGTCTTTGTTTCTTCAGCGATTTTTCCGCCTACCAAAACATAGTCAGCTATCTGATGCATCTTCTCAACCATCGGAAGCTTGGTCTCAATTTTTGCGCCTCCGATAATTACTGTAAGAGGTCTTTTCGGGTTTTCCATGAGTGTTGCTAAAATATTCACCTCACGGACCAGCATAAAACCGGCATAGTGTGGCAAAAATTGAGTAATTCCGACCATTGAAGCGTGGGCTCTATGAATATTGGCAAACGCATTGTCAACATAAATTTCGGAAAGACTTGCAAGTTTTTGGGAAAAAGAAGAATCATTGGCTTCTTCTTCAGGATAAAATCTTAGATTTTCAAGAAGATAAAGCTGAGGCGTAATTTGCCATCCGTCAAATTCTCCTACCTTTCCTGCTTTGGCCGTTGAGTTAAACTTCTTGGCATACCAATCCGCAACAGGTTTTAAAGAAAACTTGCTGTTATCATCTGTCAATTGTGAATTGTTAATTGTTGATTGTAAACTTGGTCTTCCCAAATGCCCCGCGACAATCACATGTGCGCCATTATCCAAAAGGTATTTAAGAGTTTCAAGGCCTTCCGAAAGTCTCGTATCATCAGCAATTGTTAATGATTCCGTGAGCGGAACATCAAGGTCAGATCTTAGGAAAACCTTTTTTCCGCTTACATCTGCAGTTTTTAAATCCGGTAGATTTATCATTAGAAAGTTATTAGATAATAGATATTAGATACTAGTTTTATTTTCAAATAGTCGATTGTCAGTATTCTCAATCCGTGAATTCCTGACAATACATTTGTCCGTAAATTCCTCCGTCTATTACTCCTATCCCAGCTGTACCAAAATTCACAGACAAAATATTGGCTTTATGTCCGGGACTATTCATAAGCCCCTGCATTGCGGTCTCTACATTTGGAGCAAGAGCCAGATTTTCTCCCGCGTATGTAAACCCTACATCAGCTTGAGCCATCCTGTCAAACGGCGTTAGCCCCTCGGGCGTGTTATGGGAAAAATATCCCCGCTTAAGCATATCTACACAATGGGCTCTTCCCGCTGCCGTAAGCCTTTTATCGGTATCAAGTGAGGAAAGCCCTCTTAATGTTCTTTCTTTATTTACCGAAGCAAACATTGCAGCTTCTGCCGCCTCATCTACAGTTACCTTCAATGTTTTAAAATTAAGATTGACTGTCTCAGTACTTTTGGGCTCAATAGTTAAGAAATTTAAAGTATCATTTACAGCTCCGCCAAAGACATTATTGAGATCTTTTTCAAATCCGGAAGTTTTAGAGACCAAAAAGCTGCCTATTTTGGAAGACGAAACAGAACGCTTGAGAAATACCGAAAGAGGAAGAGCAACAATTACCGACAATATGAATGAAAAAAGAATAAGAGCCGACAGCATTCCAAGACACGCCCCTAAAAATCTGTCTAAATACGAAAGCGTCCCCTTGAAATTAATTTTTGAAAAAAACCTATTGTAAACAATTCTTCTTGAGATATATCCTAAGATAATCTCTGAAAACGATGCGGCTATTAAAAATCCCAGCGCATTTGAAAAGCCCGCAGAAATTGAAAAAATATTTCCAATACCTTTACCTATAAAAGCGTATATTTTAAGGCCTATGATAAATGAAACGATAAAACTGACAAGATCAAGAAGAGAAGATATAAATCCTACAGAATAGCCCTCAATCGCATATAATAAAAGAGCAACTAATATAACTAAATCTACCCAGTTTATAGCAAGCGGAAGTGATAAATTTTCTAGCATAATGATTGTATATGCGACACTTTAAATGTTATCATATATTTTATGTTTGATAACAGAAGTAAGATACCAAAAAAAGTTAAGAATTTTATAAAAAAATTCTTTAAGAAAAGATTCTTAGCACTTTTTATTTTACTATTTGCCGCTTTTATTGTTTTCTATATTTATATCTTAAAAGACCTTCCTTCCCCAACAAGACTTTCCCAAAACAGCGTTTCCCAGTCTACTCAAATTTTTGACAGAAACGGAGAAATTCTTTTTACAATCTACGGCAGTAAAAACCAGACTTTCATACCGCTTTTCGAAGTACCCATGAGAGTCCAGGAAGCAACAATTGCTATCGAGGACAAAGATTTTTATAAGCACGGTCCAATTGATGTAAGAGGGATAGTCAGATCAACCATTGCTAACTTGTCAGGTAAGCCACTCCAGGGCGGATCAACCATCACCCAGCAGTTGGTAAAAAATAGCCTGCTCTCCCCTGAGAGAACAATACTGCGGAAAGTCAAAGAAATACTTTTGTCCTTTGCCACCGAATCTCTTTACTCCAAAAAGCAAATCCTTGAAATGTATCTCAATCAAACTCCATATGGAGGGACTGCTTATGGGATAGAAACCGCGGCAAAGACTTTTTTCGGAAAGAGCGCAAAAGACCTGACACTTTCAGAAAGTGCGCTTCTTGCAGGCCTTCCTGAAGCTCCAACTACGTACTCTCCCTTCGGCTCTCGCCCTGAGCTTGCCAAACGGCAGCAGCTGCAAGTCCTTCGAGCGATGCTTGATGAGAAATATATAAGCAAAAGCGAACATGATAAGGCAACCCGAGAACCTCTTAAATACAAAAATCTTTCAAATACGATAAAAGCTCCCCATTTTGTACTTTATATAAAAGACCTTCTTATTCAAAAATATGGGGAAAAGACAGTTAATGAAGGAGGGCTTAAGGTAATAACTTCTCTTGATATGAAAGTTCAGAATATGGCTCAAGCTACTGTTTCTGCTGAGCTTGATAATGTGAGATATAACGGCGCTTCGGTTGTGACTAAACCTTCTACAGGAGAAATTCTGGCAATGGTGGGAAGTAAAGATTATTTTGCTACAGAGCAGGATGGCAACGTAAATGTAACTATTGCCCAACGTCAGCCCGGTTCAAGTATCAAGCCTATAAATTATGCAACGGGCCTTATAAAAGGCTACTCTGCTGCAACACCTTTTATAGATCAGAAGATTTGTTTTCCCAATCCCGGACAGGCACCTTATTGTCCTGTTAATTACGACGGGAGATTCCGCGGGATTATCCAAATGAGACAAGCATTGGCAAATTCTATAAATATCCCTGCTGTTAAGATGCTTAAGCTGAACGGCGTTCAGTCAATGCTTGATACCGCATCTGCTATGGGAATTGAGAGTTTCGGAAGTGCAGATAAGTACGGCTTATCTCTTACTCTCGGGGGAGGAGAAGTTACCATGCTTGATATGGCAACCGCATATGGAGTGTTTGCAAACAATGGATACAAAATAAATCTTCATCCTATTTTAAAAGTCACAAACGGCAATGGAAAAATTCTTGAAGAATATAAGCCTCCCGAGTCACCGATTTTTGGTAAAAAAGTAATACCAGAAGGTGTTTCTTTTATAATTTCAGATATTTTATCTGATAATCAGGCAAGATCAGCATCATTTGGAATTAATTCTGCACTTCGAATTGGTATTATGCCTGTTGCCGTAAAAACAGGTACGACAAACGACTTCAGGGACAACTGGACAATTGGGTACACACCTTCTTATGTTGTGGCTGTTTGGGTGGGCAATAATGATAATACGCCAATGAGAGGACTCGTATCGGGTGTGACAGGAGCAGCTCCCATCTGGCATGATATTATGGCACAGCTTCTTTTGGGAAAACGTCCCGAGCCATTCCAAAGGCCGGTTGGTGTTATTCAAAAAGCAGTATGCACAGACACCGGTTTAATTTCCGGAAAAGGCAATCCTTGTAGCACACGCTTTGAATACTTTATAGCAGGGACTGAATCAGCATCAAAATCAGGAGCGCAAATCTTAAATCAGGACGTTTTCGTCAATAAAGACACACAGGAGCAGGCAAAAGAAGGAGATCCAAATACGGAGGTTAAGAATCAAACAATTGTAAAAGATGCTACCGGAGACAGTTACTGCTTAACATGCGCTCATCCCAATCTTTCACCAACTCCTACTCCCTAACTGCCTCTATATTTAGCTTCAAGCTCACGCTTGATTATCTGTAGAGTTTGTTGTAAAGTCTGTATAAATACTTAGCCGTATGGAAAACAAAAATCCTATCTTGAGTTTTTGGCAAAGGGGTTGGTGGAGTAAACTAATAACTATCTTTGTTGGACTTTTTATTCTATCTGCAATTATTGGAGCCATTACCCCTCAAGGTCAAGAAAGTTTTAAATCAGGATATAAAGCAAGTAAGGATATAGCTTCTAGCTCCACGCCTATCCCAACGCCAGCTGGAAAAGGAGCCGCTAAGCAAATATCGGTATGTCCTACCAAAACAACAAGCACATACACAGTCACTAAATGTGTTATTTTACTTGATGCCCAAAATAAACCATATAACAGTTTGTATGTGGTAATCAGCCCCTCGTTAAGCTTACAAGAGGCCAAAGTAAAATCATTGGCAAATACCATTAAAACGAACGAATGTCCGAAAAGTTGTTCAATAAGTATTTTTGATGGTACTGTTACAGCAAACAAAGCTTTTACATTTGATTTGTTAAGTGAAATAGACCAAAAGAAATGGGAAAAGAATAATCCTACATTCTTTGCAGTTGGGGGAGAACTAGAAAAACATCTTATAGCAACATACGATACCGAAGGAAACACATTCGATTATATGATTGAGCCTCCAATTCTGTCACCTCAAAGAAAGATTGTTAAGGGAAGCACCCCAAAGGGTGTGGAATTTTACGATAAGGTTGAAGCTTTACGAAAGCAAGGTAGGGTTAATGGTGAGCTTTGCACCGAATTTGAATCAGATCAAATTGTTGACGTAAACCCCGAAAGTCCAGCCGTTCAGTTAAGTCTAATGTACCCTTCTATTACAGGAGGTGTTAAGAGTTCAGACAAGAACTTAATATTAAACGACTTTAAAGTGATCAAGGCACTTGCCGAACAAGACAGAAGTATGGTATTACCCGAATATGGAACCTTGAGGCTTTTTGTTTTGACATTTCATGATAGCAATTGTATTGCAAAAGGAGATTTACAGCAACTAATGATAGATGATGAACCCGAATGGATGGATTTTAAATAAGGAGTACTTATGTTTTTTGGTAAGAAAAAATGTCCAAAATGTGACAGCACAAATTTGAATAAGGTTAAGCCTGGACTTTGGTCTAAATACATGGCGGCAAGTACAATCGTCTGGTTTGGTGCAGGGAAACAACCCAAAACGCTTAATGTCTGCCGTGATTGTAGTTTTTCATGGGAAGATAGATAATTTGAGGAATAAACTTGGGAAAAGGAAGGGGGTAAAAATAAAGCAATTTTGTGGCTAAGAAATCAAATTTGATTTTTATTGTAAGAGGTGTATAATCCCATCAACAACTTCTGCCCCAAAATATGCAAGATGTTTTTGGACTTTTATTTTTAGCGTTTTTAATACTTTTGCCCATAAGTATTTTTAAACCTGCACTTTTTCAAAAATTTATTAAAAACACAACTAGAAAGAAAAATGCATTTATTTTTGGAGGCTTAACATTACTTTTATTTACACTAACAGGAATCACTGCTCCAAATTCAACACAAAATGTTTTGGATGTAAAAGGAACGGAAACGACTAATTTACCAACCAATTCTCCTACCCCAATATTTACGCCCACTCCAACTATTTCTTTAACTCCAACTCAAATGCCCACTCCAACTATTTTTATTCCCACAAATACACCAATTCCAACAACATTTATTCCATCCGCTTCCCCAACTACAAAACCTTATATCCCAACATATACTCCTATCCCAACTTCCCCACCGCAAATTCAATCACAACCTTCAGTTGGTGGATGGGCATGTAACTGCAGTAAAACATGCCCAGAAATTTCATCTTGCGCAGAAGCGCAGTATCAATTAAATTCTTGCGGATGTAGCGCAAGAGATGCAGACCATGACGGAACAGCCTGCGATAGTGCTCCTCTTCATTGCCAAAATTAAATATTCTTTCTAAAGCTTGGGGGGATTTTTGAAAAGGATGGGTTATTCTTCGACTCTGCTCAGGCATTCGGCTCTGAGACTCATGCTCGAAGAGGTAAGCAACATAAGGTTTTTAGCTTATCAGATCGATCTTTTTGGAAATACCCTGCTTGGAGTTAGAAATTTTTACTGATGTCAATCTTTATTGTGGCTTAGGCAGATCAAGATGCTCCTCGATAAAATCAACACGCTTTTCTAATTTATCGTGATGTCCAATTACTTCAGAAAGAATTTCAGAAATGTCTTCCTGGACTTTATCAAGTTTTTGATCAATAACTCCAACTTCTCCTTTTACAATTCCTCTAATTTGTTGTAAATCGTTTTTAGTTAACATAAAGTCACTATACTTTCTTTATAAAATTCTGTCAATATATCGATTTGCCTCACTAGGAATCGCACTATAAAATCATCATTTACTCATGGATAATTCGCGCCTCTGATATAATAGCTTCATGAAAAATGAACTTGCAGTAACTAACGCTGAAGTTAATTCGATTCCTTTTTTCCATGATTTCATAATCTACCTTAAATATCTTGAAGAAAAACCAATTAAACTAACAGCTACTGGAAACATTTCCTTAAAAGACATCCACGAATTGAGCAAACGGTTTAAAGAACAAGAAGTATTTGAAGAATATAAACACTTTGGATGGAAAATAACGACAGAACCACAAATCCAATTTCTTCACCAAATAAAAATAATCGCAAAAGTTATGCGCCTAACGTATAAAAATAAAAGCGCCCTATCTATTACAAAGAATGGCAAGGAATTTTTAAGAAATTTATCACCACTCGAACAATTTAAAGAAATGGTTTTACACTACTGGCATCAAGTCAATTGGGATTATTTTACTCCAACAAGGGAAATATACGGAATCTCATTTACCCAGCGGCTTCAGGACGTTCAAGAAAGTATCTGGCACGCCCTTTTAAATAAAGGGGCAAATTGGCTTGACTATAGTGAATTTTGCAAATCGGTCAATTTATATTTTAACTTCACACCATATTTTGAAGATTACCCATATGCTACTCCTGAAGAAGAATTAAAATCTGAAATTCGCCATGTTCTTTTTAGAAGAAATCTTGTTTTGTTTGGATGTGTTGAGATTGAAGAGAAGGGAAAAAAGTGGGATGCCGAGATTGTTCGATTTCGCACAACACAGCCAGGTTTATACGTTTTCCAAAAAGCACTTTACGAAAGTTATCTATGAATCCACTACAGACGTACAACGCACTTTCGTTCTTGATTTATGACGTTTAAAGTTCATAAATGCTCCTCTATCTGGCTGAAATACGTTCTTTCAGCCACATGCGGGCAAGAGTTGTGGGGCCAATGCCTTTATTAAACGCTTCTTCCCGAAGGGTTTGTAAATCTTTTTCGTCAAAACGAATCGTCAGTGTTCCTGTTTTATTTGCTTTATGAAAACCAACTATCGTCCCCTCATCTATATCATCCACAGCATCATGAGTATCCCAAAAATTTGCCTCCTCCTTAAGTGTCTTAAATGGTGGCATCGGTCTTGTAATTTTTTGTTTAGTCTTTGTTATTTTCATGCTCTATCACCTCCTTGCGTTTGTTCTAATTCATAGTAAAAGTGTTGCTCTTTCCTATGAGCTGGCCGGGCAGTAACTAATCCATATGTATTCTTCTTTTCCCTTGCTCCAATAACAATCGCTAGCATCTTTCCTTTCTTCGTTAGACCAATTAACACCCAACGATTATGTTTCCCTCGAATAAAAACATAATCTCCTTTCACCACTTCTGCCACTTCATTAACGGTAACATTATGTCTTGCAATATGCGAAGGTCTATCTTCCTCAATAATAAGTTCGTCTATCTCAATATCCATAGGGATATTCTACAATTGTAGAGTAATGCATTGTCTTACAAATGTCAAGAAACAAAGTCAAGAAAGAATTGCCAACGAGTGAATCGACATAAAGCTGGTATAGATTAAGTTGTCGACTGGGCGAGGAAAAAGGTTTTGATTTCTTCCAATTCACCTAATCCATAAAATTGCCTCTTTCAACTAAAGCCCACCTATAGTATAATCCGCTATACTTTTCCCCTGCCGCGGTATTATGGATATTACGTCAATTATTGCAATATTTATAGTAAAGCTTTTAATCTTTATCGGAGATATAGTTTTATATCTGGTAAGGTTATTTTTTTATTTCCTGCCAAGAATAATTTTCGGTTGGTTAATAAGCTTTTTGTTAAAAACTCTGGAAAAAACAAAAAAAGGATTTTCATCTCTTACAAATTTCAGGATCAATCTTCCGAAGAAAACTCCAAAAGTAAAACGTAAAAAAGTAAAGAAAATAAAGATTTTTCCTTTCTCCACTTTTTGGATAAAAGTAAGATATTTCATTCTTGGCTTTATTTTTTCCGCAATTTTCATATTTACTCCTCTTCTATTTCTTATTTTTATTCAGGACCTTCCAAGCCCCCATACTTTGGCTCTTGCCGATTCCGCCTTGACCACCAAAATTTATGACCGAAATGGCGAGCTTCTCTATCAGATTTACGCGAATCAAAACAGAACCTTTGTTCCTATTTCTGATATTCCGCAAGCTCTTCAGGAAGCTTCAATTGCGATTGAAGATAAAGGATTTTATACAAACCCCGGCTTTGACATAGAGGCTATTGCAAGATCTGCAGTTGCAAATATATCAGGCAAGCCAATTCAGGGTGGCTCTACAATCACTCAGCAGCTTATAAAATCAGAGCTTCTTACACCCCAAATTAGCATCTCAAGAAAAATAAAAGAAATAATTCTTGCTTTCTGGGCTGAGAAAATTTATACGAAATCCCAAATTCTTGAAATGTATCTTAATGAAATTCCATACGGAGGAAGCGCCTGGGGAGTTGAAGCAGCCTCCCAAACTTATTTCGGAAAAAACG
>JBBTVO010000005.1:15675-19503 GCA_038063195.1 Patescibacteria group bacterium | reverse complement strand
CGATTGCTCTACCGCTGAGCTACAGAGGAGTTAAGTTTTCGACTCTGTTTCGATTTCTCGTATATTATAACCCAATCCCCTTTTAATTTAGATGTAAAATGATTTCCTCTTTTTTTGTTATGTTCTTCTAGTCTCTTTTCAATATTTCCCGTCTGTCCTATGTAAATCTTTCGATTCTCCTTATTGTATAAAGCATAAACTTTAAACATGAACAGCTTCCTGTCCGCCAGCTGGCGGACTACAGGAGATCGTGAAAGATATTCTACCATGCCTGCAGTGGAAAATCCACACTAATTAACGATAATTTTATTTTGAGATTAATTTATAACAAAAGATCTGATTTTGGATAAGTCAAAAGCTCAAAAATTAATATTGACTTTTAGGCTATTCATACTCCATGATTAACATATGAAACTCAAAGAGAAACTTCCACTCGCCGTGGGAATATTTCTTCCACTTCTTCTCATATTATATGTGGTAATTACAACTTACCTACCTACATTATTTGTAAAACCTGAGTATAATTTTATATATGTAGGAGATAACTATAACGACTCCAAGATTGATATAGTTAGCGGAAAAATATCCATTCAGCCAAGATACAGAAATTATAGATATGGAGAATATATTCCTCAACAACCAACTTTTTATCTATATGACTCTGCTAGCGATAAGAATACTCTCATCTCTATTGAAGAAACATACAAATATAACATAGATCCTTCAAGTAAGTCCCCAGATGGATTTACCGTCGGAAGTAGAGATTCAAACTATTCATACTTTCCTTTCTTTCTCGGCACATCTGATAGAGGCGTTTATTTTACAGGAAAAGGCTTGAGTAGAAAAATTACCGGACAGGAATACAATTTTAAATTTGTTGGCTGGGTGGCTCAATGACAGAACAAGAACAAACAAAAATAAATCAAGTCTTATCAGATGTCTCATATTTATTGAGAGCTGGTCTCTTATCCAAAGAGCAATTACTCGCACTCCTAGGACAGAACAATTCACAGTCCATTTCTCAACAGTCACAACAAATAGGGGAAAAAATAAATCTTCAAAAAATACTTTACTACATTGGCGGTTTTATCGTTTTCCTTGGAATAGTTTTTTTCTTCTATCAATTTTGGGACGATATGAGTCAGGTCACCAAAACTATTCTCACACTTGGCTCCGCTGTATCTGCATACTCTCTTGGTTATTATTTTTTTGTGATTAAAAAAACCTGGGATTTTGGCCATGCTTTTCTTATAATATCTGCCGCACTTTTCCCTCTGGGAATAGGAACATCTCTGGATACGATAGGTATCTCTGCAACCACAAGTGGTGGTCTTTCTGTAATTAGTACAGTTCTGTTTATGATTTTTTATGTTTCTTATTCATACCTAAAAGCGGCGATATTTCTACCTTTTTCCATCATCGCAGCCTCATCTCTTTATATCAGCTTCACCAATTTCATTTCGTCAGACTCGGGAGCTATTCCTCATTTTGATGAGTATAGAATTCTAGTTCTTGGAATAGCTTATATTTTCTTTGGATATTATTTTTATCAGACTAATAGGAACTTTATAACTAATTTACTGTATGTATTTGGTCTTATGATGTCCCTAGGTGCTTCCCTTACTCTTCAGGGATATTCCCCAAGTGCTAATTTTGTATGGCAATTGATATATCCGTTCCTGCTTGTCTTAACATTCTGGGGAAGTATTAAACTACAAAGTAAAGCTTTTTTAATTATGGCAACTATATTCACATTTGCAGAGATTTCAAAACTTACCGCAGAATACTTTAGTCAAAGTATTGGCTGGCCTGTTTCTTTAATAATTGCAGGGCTTGTTGTAATGGGAATTGGATATATGAGCTTTGAATTGAATAAAAGATTCTTAAAACAATTAACTCATCCGACCAATTCGAGACAGTCCTCCTGAAAATAACCAACAACAACATTCCTAACTATAGCTAAAGCGAAAGCTCCGCATCCCAATTTTTCCCCGATATCACTTGCGAGTCTTCTTATATATGTGCCGCTTGAGCATGAAACTTTAATTTTAATCTTTATAAGTTGCTCTTCTTTATTCTTTTTTGTAAAATCTTTCCAAACATTCAAAATCTCTTTCTGTCTGAAATTCCCTTCAACATTTTTTATTCTTTCCATTACTGATTTGTATAATTTTGAAACCTTAACTTGCTCGATTTCCTCAAGAGTCAAAGAGTAAATTTCAATTTGCTTTTTGGGCAATTCAATTTCAGAAAGTCTGTTTTCTTTTGCCCAGCGGATAAGCGACTTGCCATTGACGGTCTTTGAAGAATAAGGAGGATATACTTGGTCCTGCTTTCCTACAAAGAGTCCTAAGCATTTTTTAATATCGATTTCTGAAAAGAAGTTACCAATCTTTGTACTATGTATAATACCCAACGCATCAAATGAATCCGTCGAAATTCCCAATACTATTTCTGCTTCGTATGATTTCTTGAGCTGTTCATATTCTTTTCTTTTCTTGTTCTCATTTCCCACAAGAAGAAGGAGAGGTCCTTCAGCCATAGGGTCAAGTCTTCCGGCATAAGAAATCTTCTCATCAGAATATGATGGGTTAGATTTTTTAAATTCCTCAACTGCCGCAAGCGGAGTCCACCCTTGAGGCTTGTAAACCACAACCACAGAGCTGTTCTTCATTTAAGACCAAAGTATAACATAACTTTTCATGCTATACTTCTTTTTTATGGGCATTTCTATACATCCTGCCAAAATATTCGATCTCAAAGACTACACAAAACTTCTCCAGATTACTTATCAATCTGCTTATACAGAAGACTCTCTTGGACTTACAAAAGATTGTTTTTCTGAAGAAGTTTTCTCATCCAAGAGAATGCAGGATTATCTTTTATCCAATCTTCACGTAGATGCCAAACAGAAAGCTTGGCTTGCTTTCGATGACGAAAAACTTGTGGGCTCAATTACAATCGAGGATAAAGGGAAAGAATATGAGCTTCGGGGATTTTATGTCCATCCAAAATATCAAAGTCGGGGAATTGGCAGTAAATTATGGACGCTAGCGCTTGATTTTGGGAAAGATAAAGATATAGCTCTTGATATCTACGCGCACAACAAAAAGTCGATTTCAATTTATGAAAAATGGGGATTTAAAAAAGAAGATGGGATATTTTACAAGCATTGGCCGGAATGGCCCGAAGGACTGAAGGCAAAAGCTATTAACATGAGACTTAAGAGAAAAGTTTGAAAGTGGAAAAGTAACATCATATACTATATATAAGTGTCTATTAAGAACTTGAGTATTCAAAAATATCTTCTTTTGTTTAAGACAAAATTAATTATTGTTTTGGCTACAATTATTGTAATCTTACTCGGCGCAACTTCTTTATATCTCCTGAATTCTCAAACCGTAAAGATTGATGACTTAAATAATAAAAATACTAATCTTGAAATTAAATTAAAATCCGTAAATAGCGAGCTTATTAAACTTAAGAATGAAGATCAATTCAAAATAAACGAAGGGCTTAAGAAAGATATTAAAAATACCGAAACCGCCTATAAAGAGTCTTTAGGAATTTATAATCGTATAACCGATCTCCGTGCGCAGAGTATTAAAACCGCAGATCTTGATAAACAGTTCGCGAAAGTTTTAAATGAGTTATCAAAACTAAATTATAGCTCGGCATCTTCTGATTTGAAAACCTTAACAGCGGACGTTGCAAAACAAGAGCAAACTCTTCAGGCCTCATCAGGAAGTGTCGGCGCACAAACTCAAGCCCAAATCGCAAATGTCTCGGTGAATAATTCGGCACCGAGTTCGGGCTTTTCCCAGCAAA
>JBBTVO010000005.1:10561-15575 GCA_038063195.1 Patescibacteria group bacterium | reverse complement strand
GGAGTTGATAGTGTAATTGCTATGCAGACTTTACTCGTATCAGGCGGAACTCCTACGGGAGCAGTAGGAGGAAAAGGGGCAAAAACTTTCATCGGAAGCAAAGGAAATATGGTCTATATTGGAGTTGTTTATGGGGCGACTTTCAATGAGGCAGGGGTAGTTTTAAAAACAATGGGTATTGATAATGCACTCAATCTTGATCAGGGCGGATCAACTGCTCTCTGGTATGGAGGTTATAAGGCAGGCCCGGGACGCAACCTCCCCAACGCGGTGGTTTTGGTAAGGAAATGATGCTATAATACACCTCCCAAATGACTGAATTTAAAAATCCAACATCGGTTCGTCCTGTAAGTCAAACTCTTGAAGCTTTGGAAGGAAAAGTTTCAGATCCAGTGACGACTAATTCCCAAAAGCCTGGGAATGAAGGTCAAAAAGTGACGGTAAGATTAGTAAGAGAGGGCGCAGGAATGGCAGGTCTTGAAGAAAGAGAAGATAATAAGGAATGGGCTGGAATTTTTAACCATTTAGTAAAAACCGCACGTGTTTCAACTTTTCTGGCTCAAGAACTTCAAAAAGTCGGAGAAAATGTTAATCCAAATCTTATTCTAAATACAGTTCTTATATCGCATGCCGGAAGAAGACAATGGGATGAAGCAAATTGGTATCCAGAAGCTGTTGAGAATGCAGAAGAAAAAGCAAAAATGGGTGACCAGCCACTGGCAATACCAGTTCTGGAAAAAGCAGGAACCCCAACTGAAATAATGGAAATAGTCGAATCACACGCTGTAGGGACTCAATATCCAATAGAGAGAATGGACACATGGGAGAAAAAATTGGCGCTTTATGCAGACTTCCGGGTTTCGCAAAACTTAATGAACCTTGATGAACGATTTGAAGATCTTTCAAAACGCGCAGTTCCTGCGGGAAGGCTAACCAAGGAGCAGCTTGATGCAATTGAAGCTTGGGCAAGAAAAACAGAAGAGGAAATTTTTTCAAGAATTTCTATAACACCAGCTGAGATTACGGATAATTTTCCGCCACAACCTCGTTGGGAAAGGTATATTAGAAGACTTTACATTAATGACGCGGAAGAAGGAATATTTGCCCGTCTTAATACTTTACATGATGCTCTAAAAGCCGAGGATAATTTTACTTTTTCTCCAGAAGGATTTCAGGGAGTAATAAAGAGAATGGATCTGGAATTTCCGGAAAATACATGGTGGGGCAAATATGTCAGACAGCTTTACAAAGATAGGCATGGTGTTCCTTTCCATCCAAGAATAGGAAAGCAAAGAGGAATAACCAGAGCCATTGAGTTTTATAAGTCCCTCGAATCAGACGATCAAACTTGAACCTCCTCAGCGCAGTGGTTTTGGTGAGAAAATGATATAATATTTTCGTGAAGAAATGGTTTCAAACATGGAATCGCCCAGAATATCAAGAATGGGCTAATAAAATCCCCGAAGGATATCTCCTTTTGATCATTCGCAAAGAAAAAAATCGAAATCTTTGCGTAAAAGCTGAGTTAATTATGAAAGAGAAAGGACTTCCGGATTTTAAAGTTTTAGAAGAAATTTATTTTAAAACAAAAATAGAGGCACATAAAAAAATTCAGGAGTGGAAAAGCTAACCTAAATAATCCTTGAGCTTATTTCCGCGGATCTATTGACAAAGCATATCATTTGTCATAGAATCTATAGGTGAAGCACTTTGATTGGGACAAGTCAAAGAATGAATGGTTAAAAGCAGAAAGAGGCATTTGTTATGAAGACGTTGTGCAGGCTTTAAATGAAGGAAACGAACTGGCAAGGATTAGTCATCCTAATAAAAAACTGTACCCAGATCAAAAAATGATAATTGTAAATTTAGAAAACTACGCATATATAATTCCTTTTGTCGAAGATGAAGAAAAAGTTTTTCTAAAAACTATTATACCCAGTAGGAAAATGACTAAAAAATATTTAATAAAAAAGGGCTAACTATGAAATACTATGAACTAACCAAGGAAGAACAGAAGCTTCTTGATGAAGTTGAGAAAGGCAAGTGGGTTCCTATCCCAAATTTTGAGAAGGAAAAAAATCGGTTCCAAAAGATTGCCAAAAATACTCTGAATAAAAACAGGAATATCAACATCAGACTTTCAGAGAGAGATCTGTCAAGACTTAAAAGAAAAGCCGCAGAAGAGGGACTTCCCTATCAGACGCTTGCATCATCAATTATACACCGGTCTGTCGGTGACTAAGCTTAAATAACTACCCCAAGTAGTCTTTGAGTTTGTTGCCGCGGGAAGGATGTCTTAACTTCCTGAGAGCCTTTGCTTCAATTTGTCTTATTCTCTCACGGGTTACTGCAAACATTTTCCCCACCTCTTCAAGCGTCTTTGGTTTTCCGTCCTTTAAGCCAAATCTTTCTTCAAGAACCCTTCGCTCTCGGTCTGACAAGGTTCCCAAAACTTGATCAACCTGTTCTTTCAGAAGTTCGCGCGAAGCGCTGTCAAAAAGAGTAGGTGCAGTTGTATCATGTATAAAATCCCCAAGCCGTGAATCTTCCTCATCTCCAACTGGTGATTCAAGAGATGCCGGCTCCTGGGAAATTTTTATAATTTCCATTGCCTTTTCAGGATCAATCCCGAGGACCTTGGCAACTTCTTCAGGCGTTGGTTCTCGACCAAGCTCCTGCATAAGCTTTCTGGAGGCTCGCAAGAATCTATTGATATTTTCGACCATATGGACAGGAATTCTTATGGTTCTTGCCTGATCTGCAATAGCACGCGTTATTGACTGCCTTATCCACCACGTCGCATATGTAGAAAATTTGTACCCACGTCTCCAATCATACTTCTCAACCGCTCTTATTAACCCCTGATTACCCTCTTGTATCAAATCCAGCAATGTCAATCCCCGCCCTACATATTTCTTCGCGATTGAGACGACCAAGCGGAGATTTGAATTGATAAGAGTCTTTTTTGCTTCATCATCATTCTTCTCTACGAGCTTTGCCAGAGAAATTTCCTGCTCAAATTTAAGAAGAGGGATCCGCCCGATTTCCTTAAGGTACATCCGGACCGGATCCGAAATGGTTCCCTCGGTAAGTACAGTTAAAGCTTCTAGTTCTTTCTCAAGATCCTCAATTGGTTTCTCACTATCCTGGTCTTGAGCGACCGATTCAAAAACATCAATATCAAGCTTAAAAAGTCTCGCATATAGTTCGTCAAGTTCATTAATGTGCTCTTCTGGTTTTGGAAAAATTGCAAGTATCTCATCCTGAGTTATATACCCCCTTTTCTTTGCTGACACAACAATATCCTTTAAAAAATCCGAGTTTTTTTGTTTCATATACTCTATTCTAACACAGTGGGCTAAGTTTTTGAAGCTGAATTAAGCTCCTGCATTGAGGATACCAGAGTACTTAATTCTTTCTGAAGGACATAAAATTCCTTTCCGTCTTTTTCTTTCTTATTAAGAGTTGCCGCAATATCTTTAATTCTGTTTTTTATATAAAGAACTTTCATTTCTTCCGCAACTTTTAAGATTTCTTCCAGATATTTTTTTTCATTTTCAAATTTGGGAAGAGGAAGAAGAAAAACAGTATCAAAAATAGGGATTATTTCTTTGGGTAAACTTTTTATCAACCAGTCAAATTCAGCCGGTTTTTCAGAAAGCGAGAAATTCTTAAGATTTTCAAAAATCTTCTGATAAGAAATAATTGTAAATTTATATTCAACCAAAATCTCAGATACTTTCTTTACTTGAGAGGCTCTATCTTCAATCTGGATTAGAAGCGCAAGTAAATATTCTTCAAGAACTTCTCTTCGGTCTCTTCTGTCTTTCTTCTGAGGAAGAATTGTTTTTCCAATTGTCTCTTTTTTTGCCGACTTTTCAAGTTCGGTTTTTAAATTCTCAAGAGATGTATCAAGCTCATGTGATAATTTTTTAAGATAATGTTCTTTAACTATTTCGTTTTCAACAAGGGAAAGAAACGGAAGAATATTATCAGCAATTTTTTTCTTTCCCATTGCACTCTGCGGATCAAATTTTTTACTAAATTCGGAAATTAAATAATCATAAATTCCTATATCATTCTTAAGCTGCTTTTTGAAAAAAACCGGATCTGCTTTTATCGCTTCATCCGGATCTTTATATCTCTCAAGATCAAGAAAAGTAGTTGTCAAGCCTTTTTTCTCAATAAACGCGAGGCTTCTTTTTACTGCTTCAAATCCTGCTTCGTCATGATCCAAGCAAAGAGTTACCTTTCCTGTAAATCGCGAAAGAAGAGAAACTTGATCTTCTGTAAGTGCTGTCCCTTTTATCGCCACAGTATTTTCTATACCTTCCGAATAACAGGATATTACATCAAATTCCCCTTCTACAATTATCGCCTGGTCATTTTTTTTAATTGCATTTTTTGCCATATTAAGACCGAAAAACATACTGCCTTTGTGATACGCAAGAGTATCTCTCGTATTTACATACTTGGATTCTTTAACAATGTCATTTAAAATCCTCCCCGAAAAAGCAACTATGTTGTCTCTGTGATCATAAATCGGAAACATAAGCCTGCCTCTGAAAAAATCCGAAACCCTTCCGCTTCGGGGAAATGAAATTCCCGCATCTATTAAATCCTGATTTTGATGCTTCTTCTTCTCCAGTAAATATTTTGTAAGCGCATTTCCAGTGGCAGGTGAATACCCAATCTTGAAGGTTTCAATAAGCCTTTCATCTATTTTCCTATTTTCAGTAAGATATTTTAAGGCCCTTTTTCCGCTGGGATGTTTGGTTAGGATATAGTGGTAAAAATCAGATGCTTGTTGGTTAATCTTATAGATTTTTTCTTTTTTCGATGCTCCCTTTTTTACAAAATCGCTCTCTCCAAGTTCAATACCTGTTCTTTTTGCAAGAATTCTAAGCGCTTCAACAAACTCAAGATTCTCGTATTCCATCAGAAATGTGAAGACATCCCCTCCCTTACCGCATCCGAAACAATGCCAGATTTGTCTCTCTGGAGAAACTACAAA
>JBBTVO010000005.1:0-10461 GCA_038063195.1 Patescibacteria group bacterium | reverse complement strand
GTGGTGATATCGTAAACTACCCTAGAAATCCCCGGGACCTCATTTACAATTCTTGAGGAAATTCTTTGTAAAACTTCATATGGAATCCTTACCCAAGTCGTAGTCATCACATCTTTCGATTCTATAATTCTAAGAGCTACTACTTCAGAAAAACTTCTTCCGTCTCCCTTAACAGCAGTTGAATAAGCACCAGTCATGACAGGAAATGACATGTAAATTTTTTTCATATCAACTGCTCTTGGTAATTCCTCAAGTATAATTCTGTCTGCTAGTTTTTCCTTCTCCAATCTTTCTTTAGTAACTTCCCCTCTAATTCTAATTGCATAGCCTGGGCCTGGAAAAGGCTGCATATTTACAAACTCTTCGGGTAATTTTAATTTCCTGCCTAATTCCCTAACCTCATCTTTATAGAAGTTTCTTAAAGGTTCTAAAAGTTCCAGTTTCATTTCAGATGGCAAGCCGCCTACGTTATGGTGGCTTTTAATCTTGTCGGCATGTTTTGTGCCCTTGCTTTCTATGACATCTGAGTAAATGGTTCCCTGCATAAGAAATTTTATTCTTATCCCTTTTTTAATAAGCTTTTTCATTTCTTTCTCAAAGATTTCGATATAAAAATTTCCGATTATTTTTCTTTTTTCCTCAGAATCCGTAATTTTCTCAAGTTTTTTAAGCATTTCCTTTTCAACTTTTATCACATCTAATTTTATACCAATATGTTTAAAAATCTTATTTAAATGCAACTGCGTTCCATCTCTCATAAGTCCGTTATCTACATATATTGGATAAAAATTATTTCCAATAGCCTTGGCGGTCAAAACTGCTGCAACTGTTGAATCAACCCCACCGGAAACTGCTCCAATTACCGAGTATTTACCGACTTTATCCCGAATATTTTTAATCATTTTTTTCGTGTCTATTTCTTCTGTTTTAAATTCTACAGAACATATTTTTAGAAAGTTTTCCAAGATTTTATTTCCGTTTTCTGTATGCTCTACTTCCGGATGAAATAACAATCCGTACATTTTCTTCTGCGAATTTTGTGACACGGCATAGGGCACATGATTACTCTTCCCTACTATTTCAAAACCTTTAGGAAGTTTTACTATTTCATCCCCATGACTCATCCAACCCACGAATTCCTTCGGAAGTTTATTCGTTATTCGTGATTCGTTATTCGTGATTCGTATCTTTGCCGGTCCATATTCCTTTTTTCCTGCTATAACTTTCCCATCTAAAAGAAGGGCCATAAGCTGAAATCCATAACAGATTCCTAAAATTGGAATACCAAGCTCAAATACTGAGGGATCAATTGTCGGAGAGTTTTTGGAATAAACAGAAGACGGCCCGCCGGAAAGTATTATTCCTTTAATTATTTCTTTACCTTGCCTGCCGGCAGGCGGGTTTTTTTTAATTTCTGAAAGTGCTTCAGAAGGAGTGAGGAATAAAACAGAAGCGCCAAGTTCTTTTATCCGGCGTGAGATAAGATGTGCGGTCTGGGAGCCGAAATCAATGACTATTATCATACTTTATTATAGTGTCTTAAGTTGCGTTTTTCAAGCAAAATCATCCTTGTATTTTTAGAAAAGACATGTTAAGCTTTTCTGGTTTGTGAAAAATAATAAGAACTTGGATAAAAGACCTCTTAGTGTAAGCATTGAAGACGCGTTCTTCGGAGACTCCGGAAAAGGAGCGGTAATTGCCAAAATTAACAGAATTTATTCCAAAAAATACAAGCTTTATACGCTTCGTTATAACGGAGGAGGAAACGCAGGCCATGAAGCTGAAATTGACGGAAAGATGGTCGTGACCCATCATCTTCCAATGGGTGTTATGCAGGAAAACTCTACATCAATAATTGGAAGAGGAATGCTTATACATCCTGAGGATCTTCTTCTTGAAATAGAATGGACAAAAAAACTTTTCGGAGGGGTACCCGGAAAATTATTGATAGATGAAAATACAATTCTAAGCCTTGATACTCATAGGGCGCTTGAGACGGTTCTAAATGTTTTTACCTCAGGCGGACGGGGCTCAACAGGACGCGGAATTGCTACGGGATATGCCTCGTTTTATGAGCGTCATGCATTAATGGTAAAAGATTTAATGGGTAATAATTGGAAGAAAATCTTCTCAGATCACTACAAACTTTATGAAAACTTTACGAGAGGATTCGGAAAGGATTACGAACTTAAAAATGTGCTGGTAATAACCCTTAACCCCGAAAAGAAAAGAAGAGCAGGAACAGAAAAAGAATTCCTGACACGTCTTGGGCAAGCACGAGAAAAAATTAAAAAATATATTTCAGATGATATATATTCAATTCTTACGAAAGTGTGGCAGGATCCAAAAATTGCCTTTACGATTGAAGGTGCGCAAGGCGCGGCACTCGACCCTTTTCATGGAGTCTATCCCGATGTTACAGCAAGCAGATGTCTTTCGCGCTTTATAAATGATTCGACCTACAATGTGATTCTTCCCGAAGATATTTCCTATAGACTTGCAGTAATGAAAACCACATATATGTCTAGTGTAGGAATTAGAAAGCTTCCCACCCTTTTTGATCCTAAAGTTGTGGACTGGATACAGCAATCATTTGACGAGAGAGGCCGTTCAACAGGTAGGCTTCGGGAAATTTATGAGATCTCCATTCCTATAGCAAGATATATAAAACGCGCAGCCGGCTATGATGGGCTTGTCGCAACTCATCTTGATGCTTCACGAAAAAATTCCAAAATACCTGTAGTCACCCGCTATACAAATGGGAACGGAGAGGAAAAGCCATATCTACCCTTTCAGGCATCACTTAATTTACTAAAACCCGAAATTACAAACTTTGAAGGCTGGGAAGGAGATAAAGTTAAAAAAGCAAAATCACCCAAAGATCTTCCTAAGGAAACCAAAACGTATCTGGAATTCTTAGAAAAGACAATAGCTCCAGTTCTCTTTGGGACGTATGGGCCCGGACTCTCAGATTATATCTTGTGGACTGATTTTGAATAAACTACTGCGTATAATTTTCTCCGGCGTTTGTAATAAGAACGCTGTGCGGATGACTTTCTGTAAGTGACGCTTGGGTAATCTGTATAAACTTTGCTTTCCTTCCCAATTCCTCTAAATTTTTTGCACCTACATAATACATTCCAGACTTAATTCCTCCGACTGCCTGATCTACTAATTCCTCAAGCGTTCCTTTTACGGGCACGAGGCCTTCTACCCCTTCTGCGATGAGAGTCCTATCTTTATAATCTTTGCCATGAAATTCACTCTCCGACTTTACCTTTGCACCCTTTTCCATAGCGCTTTCTGAACCCATTCCTCTATATTCTTTAAATCTAAATCTTACTGTTCCTTTGTCAAAAATACTTAGAAATCTTTGGGGCACTTGTTCTCTTTTAAGTGTTACAATCTTGCCTGGTGACTCAAGCGCAGAGGCAAAAATTCTTCCAATCATGACTGTTGAAGCACCTGTTGCCAGCGCCTTTACCATATCTCCTGAAAATTTAATTCCTCCATCTGCAATTACCGGAATTTTTTCTTTCTTTGCAACTTTTAAAACTTCGGCAAGTGCTGTTATCTGCGGAACCCCCATTCCTGAAATTATCCTTGTTGTACAAATTGCGCCTGGACCCATTCCCACACGCAGTCCGTCCGCTCCTGCTTTTATCAATGCTCTTGCTCCATCTTCGGTGGCAATATTTCCGGGAATTACATCTATTTTTGGAAAGTTTTTCTTAATGTATGCGGTTGCTTCAATTATCGGCTTAGCATGTCCATGCGCCGAATCAACTATAATTGCATCAACTCCTGCTTTAACTAATGCCCTTATTCTATCCTGATAGGTTTTCCCCGATCCTACAGCAGCTCCTACCAACAACTTTTCTTTCTTAACTTTTGCAACTTCTTTTGCCTGATTTTCAATTGACAAATTCCTGTGAATTATTCCTATTCCGCCAAGCCGGGCCAAAGCAATTGCGAGCTTACTTTCCGTTACGGTATCCATGGGAGCCGAAACAAGAGGTATTGATAATCTAATATTTTTAGAAAGTTTTGTAGATAAATTTATTTGGTCGCGGATAAAGTCTGAATAACCGGGGAGAAGTAAAACGTCGTCATATGTCAGTCCAATGGGAAGTGTGCTTGTGCTGAGCGAAGTCGAACCGCTTGCCCTGAGTTTGTCGAAGGGTGCAGATTTTTGAGGCTCCATAACTTATGGTACTAAAAAGAAGAACTGATGTCAAGAAATTGTGAATCTACTATCTTTTAATGCTATTATATTTTTATGCTGGCGAAAGTGAATTCTTCTGCGATTGTGGGGCTTGATGCTGTTCCAATAGAAGTTGAGATTGATATCGCTTCTCAAGGCTTACCATCTTTTACCATAGTCGGGCTTCCTGACAAGGCAGTTGAGGAAAGCAAAGAAAGAGTACGGTCTGCAATTAAAAACTCAGGCGCTGATTTTCCTGCCAAAAGAATTACTGTCAATCTTGCACCTGCTGACCTTCCCAAAGAAGGACCATCTTATGATTTGCCAATCGCAGTTGGGATGTTACTTGCATCAGGGCAAGTGGAAACCGACATTTCAGACGCGCTTTTTATGGGAGAGCTATCGCTTGACGGAAGACTGCGCCATACCAATGGAGTCCTATCACAAGTCTTAATGGCAAAGAGTAAAAAAATAAAAAGAGTCTTTGTACCCAAAATTAATGCAAAAGAAGCTTCAATCTTATCAGGAATCAAGATTTATCCGATAGAAACTTTGCTTGATCTTATGAAATTTTTTACAGGTGAAAAAGAAATAAAACCCATACCTCATAAAAACATAAATACTTTAGTTAAGGAAATTTCTTTTGATTTTGATATGGCTGACGTCAAAGGTCAGGAACAGGCAAAGCGTGCTTTTGAAATTGCTGCGGCTGGCGCGCATAATATTTTACTCAAAGGCCCGCCGGGTTCCGGAAAGACAATGCTTGCCAGAACTCTGCCGTCAATTTTACCAAGATTAACATTTGATGAAGCACTTGAAGTGACCAGACTTTATAGCATCTCAGGACTTTTAGGCAGTGAGGCAATTTTGATACGGCGTCCTTTCCGCTCCCCGCATCACACGACTTCTAATATAGGACTTATCGGCGGAGGAACATACCCCAAGCCCGGAGAGATATCTCTTGCCCACCGCGGAGTTTTATTTCTGGATGAATTTCCTGAGTTTCCGCGCTTTGCACTTGAGGCATTAAGACAACCTATGGAAGACGGAGTAATTACAATCTCAAGAGCCTCAGGAAGAATTAAGTTTCCTGCCAAATTCATGCTTGTTGCCGCACAAAACCCATGTCCATGTGGATATCTTGGGGATAAGTCGAATAAATGCAAATGCGCATACTCACAAATCTTAAGATATCAAAAGAGAGTCTCAGGCCCTCTTCTTGATAGAATTGACATACACCTTGAGATCCAACCGGTCAGAACCGATAAATTAACTGATATGAAACCAATAAAAGTTAAAAGTTCAAAAGAAATAAGAAGAAAAGTGCAGACTGCAAAAGACATGCAGATAAAACGGTTTAAGAGTAAAAAAATCACATCAAACTCAGAGATGAGCACTCGAGATATCAAAGACTTCTGTCAGATTTCAGAAGAATGCATAGATATTTTAAGACTTGCGGTATCGCGAATGAACTTATCTGCAAGGTCGTATTATAAAACGATTAAACTTGCGCGTACAATTGCCGACCTTGAAGAAGAAAAACTTATAAAACCGGTCCATATTGCAGAGGCATTACAATATAGACCGAGGATTGAAACGGCAGCTGGTTATTAGTTATTCGTTTTTAGTTATTAACTTAAAATATGGAAAAGGGCCTGTCCAAAAAAGAAGTAGAAGAGAATTTAGCTAAATTTGGCAAAAACACCATATCTTCGGGAAAAGCATTTTCCCCTCTTAAGCTTTATCTTTCGCAATTCCCGAGCTTTATAAATGCTGTTCTTTTTCTTGCATCTCTTTTTTCTTTTTTTATAAATAATTTTATCGATGGCACTCTTATCCTAATTATTCTTGTTCTAAGCGCAACGCTAAGCTTTTTTCAGGAATATAGAGCACAAAAAGAACTTGAGAAACTGAAAAATCTGCTGACTCCAGCCTGCCGGGTATTTCGGGACGGCAAAGAAGAGGAGATCTCAAGTGATGAAATAGTGCCCGGTGATATCATAATTTTAAATGAAGGAGATAAAATTCCTGCGGATGCTGTTATTATAAACAGCTCAAATCTTGAGATCGATGAATCGCTGATCACAGGCGAATCCGCACCTGTAATCAAAGATTCACATGAAGAAGTTTATTCGGGGACTTTGATCATAAAAGGAAAGGCAAGAGTCAAAGTAAGTAAGACTGGCAAAGACTCAAGGCTTGGACAAATTGCAGAAACACTTTCGCAAATAAAAACCGAGAAAACTCCTCTTCAGAAACAGCTGGATAAAGTAGGGAAATCAATAACCGTAGGAATTATTGTAATTGCAGCTCTTCTTCTTCCCATAGGAGGGCTCCAGGGGCTTCATTTGTTCCCTCTAATTCTTCTTGCGGTAAGCATCGCTATTGCGGCAATTCCCGAAAGCCTTCCCGCTGTTATCACAATAACGCTTGCAATCGGTACGGGAAGAATGGCCAAGAACAAAGCAATCGTGAGACGAATGGCTTCGGTTGAGACACTCGGTGCAATTCAGGTTCTTCTTGTGGATAAAACAGGTACTCTTACCCAAAATTCAATGAGAGTCAAAAATTTCTGGATGCTGAATAAGGACAGACTAAAACAACTTCTTATGACTGCAGTTTTGGGAAATACGGCAGCGCTTATTGAAAAGGCTTCGGAGAAGAAGTTCGACGTTGTGGGTGACCGGACAGACGGCGCAGTTCTTCTTTGGGCACATGAGCAACATGCGGATGTCAAATCTCTTATGGACGGCGGAAAGATTCTTGAAGAGAACACTTTTGACCAGGAGAGTAAAACCATAAGTACTGTTTTTGAAGAAAACGGAAAGAGATACGTCTTCGTACGGGGTGCCCCCGAGTCAATTCTTAAAAGAAGCAAAGTTACAGAAAAAGAAGCAAAAGAAATAAATAAAATTATGGAAGATTATGCAAGAGATGGGTTAAGGATTATAGGGTTTGGTTCAAAAATTGAGAGTCATGAAAAAGAAACCGATAGGGACCACATAGAGAATAACTTGGAATTTTTGGGAATCGTAGGCATTCATGATGCGCCAAGACCTGATGCGAGAGATGCGGTGGAAAGTGCAAGAAAAGCTGGAATAAAAGTAATTATGGTCACAGGAGACAATGAGATTACAGCCCTTACAATTGCAAAAGAAGTCGGGCTTATTGAAAAAGATGAAGATGTCATAACAGGAACGCAGCTCTCAAATATGACTGATGAGGAAGTCAAGCAGGTTATTGAAAAAACAAAGATATTTGCAAGGACTACCCCTGAAGATAAACTGAGGCTTACAACAATTTTAATGGAAATGGAATATGTGGTGGGAGTGACAGGTGATGGAGTAAATGACGCGCTTGCCCTTAAAAAAGCAGATGTTGGAGTATCAATGGGACAAAAAGGAACCGACGTTGCCAAAGAAGCAAGTGATATTGTACTTACCGATGATAGCTTCTCAACTTTGGTAAAAGCAGTTCTTGAGGGACGTACAATTTACAACAACATAGTAAAATCTATTACATATCTTTTCGCAGGAAATCTTTCCGAACTCTCTCTCATATTCTTCGGCATCATACTGGGGCTTCCTTCTCCTCTTCTGCCTACCCAAATTCTCTGGATGAATATAGTGACCGACGGGCTTCCCGCGCTTGCCCTAGCGAGTGATTCAAAAGACAGACGGACGCTTGGGGAATCTCCCAGAGACCCTAAGGCTCCCATACTTTCAAGACATAGAATTTTACTGGCGGGAAGCCTTGGGCTCACCGCATCTGCTATTTTGGTTTTGGTTTTTTCCTTTCTTTTGAGATCCCACTCGGAAATCTTCGCAAGAACAGTAGTATTTAACCTCCTTGTTTTCTTCCATTTTATAATTGTGTTTCTGGTCCGGGGAAAAGAAATGTTTACCCCGAATAAATTCTTGTTTTTCTCAATTATTCTCACAATAATCCTTCAGATACTTATTACTTTTGTCCCCGTTCTTTCTGAAATTTTTCATCTGGGATTTGCCTAGATAAGTTATAATATAGTTATGGATGGCATAAATTGGCTCGGTCACGCAAGCTTCTTCTTTGAGGACAAATCGGGTAATAAGATTTATTTTGTCGATCCCTTTGAACTCGGAGACAAAAAGCTTGAAAAAGCCGATCTAATATTTATAACCCACGCACACTACGACCATTTTTCTCAAGAAGACATAGACAAAATAACAAAAGATGAAACGGTAATAATCGCACCACCCGATATTCTTGAGAAAATCTCAATAGAGAATTCTCGCAAAATTAAAGTCGAGCCAAATAAAGATTACGAAACCAAAGGTTTTAAATTTTCTACAATTCCTGCATATAATCATAGGCCCGGGCGTGAAGAAAAACATCCAAGACGTAATAATTGGGTGGGATATATCTTTGAACTTAACAATAAGAAAGTTTACCATGCCGGAGATACGGACTTTACAGATGAGATGAGAAAACTTAAAGATTTAAATTTGGATGTGGCGATGATGCCGATGGGAGGAAATTTCACAATGGATGTCGATGAAATGATTGAGGCTGCAAATTATATAGTAGCAAAGGTGACAATCCCAATTCATTACAAAAAATTACTTGGAGAAAATTATAAAGAAGCTGAAGAAAAACTAAAATCCGCCGTTACTAATTCAAAAGTCCTAATCCTCACCGAATTCAGTTAAAACTTCGAATATTCAATCTTTGTGATTTTAGAATTCTTCCTCTGAAGAGCAGAATTTCTTATATTTTTCTTGTAATATTCTATCGACATGACTTTCCCATAATCCTCAACTTTCCCAATAAATTCTGCTCCCATCAGATGATCATATTCATGCTGAATAACTCTTGCCAGAATTCCGTCACATCGCAAGCTAAATCTTTTTCCTTTTTCATTCAGAGCTTCTACTTCAATTTCGGAAGGTCTTGAAACAGGACCAAACAATTTTCCCCTAGAAACACTGCCACAGCCCTCATAAATAATATTTTTCTTTTTAGATTTAAATGTTATTTTTGGATTGACATAAACTCTTAATTTATCTGTCTTAGGAAGTTTTCTTGAACGCGTATTTCTGGGATGAGTCAGAAAAGCCATATAATTTTCGCCAATTTGAGGAGCTGCAATTCCTATCAAACTCGCCTTATGCATCGTATCAACTAAATCCTCTAGGAGAATTTTAAGTTTTGGAGATTTAAAACTTGAAACAGTTTTATTCTTTCTTTGAAGCGCCGGATGCCCTGCCTGAACTACTTTCTTTACCATGCGGAGAGTATTTTAGCACGAAAAATTGATTTATGGAACAATTTGGTGTATATTCTGCCCATGACAATTGAAAGCAGCCATCCCAGCTTTGAAGGCAACGGCATAGTAGAATCAACCGCTATTGCTGAAGAGATAGAAACCTCCGAAGAAAGAAGAAAAAGAGTAGTGCGTCATTTAATGGAAGCTTTGGGCAAGGGAGCATTTCTTGCAGTCGATGAGGAAACCACTCAAAGAGTCTTATCTGGAATGAATGATTTCGCAATTGCAATAGAAGATGTTGTAGGGAAATTAGGAGGAAAGAATACTGCAAGGAGCCAAAATGTATTTGAAAGACTTGGAAAAGGGAAAAAAAATCCTGGCACCCCCTATAATCGGACTGTCGATTTCCTTACTTCTTTTGGGATATTGCAAAAAGCTCATGCTGCTCAAAGAACAAGAAGTTTTGCACAGCTATATCTAGATCTTTACCAAACCGGCAGTGAGAATCTTTGGGAGGTCGAAAAAATGCGCTTAAGAGCACAAAAGAAGGATAGCCCTCCTACTCAAGGAACAGTACATCTCTAATCATCAAGAATCGGGACAATTATATCAGATGTGTTTTAGGGTTTTAGGAATTTGCTTGCAGATATTACTAAAAATATTCCAGCTGCATTAAGGACAAATGAAAGAATAAGAAATTGATATGTCTTAATTTTCCCGATTCCCATAAGGCTTACTCCTATTTCATCGGGAAGCGGAGACATTATGATTACTGCCCCAAAGACAGGAAACATCCAGCTGAAATATTTTGTATGCAGAAGTTTAAGCAAATGGTTATTGTGATCAATTTTTTCATACACTTCCTCCACTTCTTCTACTAGTCCGTCTTTTACAAATTTAAAAATAATAAAATCTCCAATTACCGCCCCAAGCCCCGCAATAATTCCGATTTCAATTGGTGATAATTTTTCCGCCAAAACTAGAAGAACTACTGCTCCGGTTGCGACTGTAA
>JBBTVO010000004.1:0-25587 GCA_038063195.1 Patescibacteria group bacterium | reverse complement strand
AGAGCAAGAAAACAAAAATCGGTAAATTCAAAATAAATACCTCCTGGAAAAATTTGGTTCTCTATGCGACTTTGATTCTTGTCGCAGGATTTTTATTCCTCGGCGCAACTCAGACAACGACCGAGACGTCGTCAAATGTAGTACCTCTTTCACAAATTATTAAAGACGTAAAAAGCGGAAAGGTTTCAGAAATCACTATTACAGATAACAAATTAAGCGTTAAGGAAGGGGATAAAACTGTTCAGGCTTTTAAAGAACCCGGCTCAAATATTTACCAATTATTTTCCGATGCAGGAGTTAAGCTTGATAAGACAAAAGTTGTAGTAAAAGATGAGACAGGGCTTAACGGATGGATAAACATATTGTCATCTGTTATTCCGATACTTCTAATGGTTGCTTTTTTCTGGTTTATATTCCGCCAGGCTAGAGGTGCTCAGGAGAATATTTTTTCTTTCGGACAGTCCCGAGCAAAATTATTTTCCAAAGATACTCCACAGATAAGATTTGCAGATGTTGCGGGAGTGGATGAAGCAAAGCAGGAGCTTACAGAAATTGTTGATTTTCTTAAAAATCCCGGAAAGTATAAAGCAATGGGAGCAAGGACTCCCAAGGGTGTACTTATGGTAGGCCCTTCAGGTACGGGAAAGACTTTGCTCGCCCGTGCAACCGCCGGGGAAGCAAACGTTCCGTTCTTCTCAATGGCAGGTTCTGAATTTATGGAAATGCTCGTCGGAGTCGGTGCATCCCGAGTGCGGGATCTGTTTAACACGGCCAAAAAAGCACAGCCTGCGATAATTTTTATAGATGAAGTTGATGCGATTGGAAGGCAAAGGGGTGCTGGATTTATGGGAGGACATGATGAAAGAGAACAGACCCTAAATCAAATTCTTGTAGAAATGGATGGATTTGCGCCGACAGAACAGCTGATAGTTATGGCTGCAACTAATAGGCCTGACGTCTTGGACCCCGCGCTTGTGAGGCCCGGAAGATTTGACAGAAGAGTGGTTCTGGATATGCCGGATATTGAAGGAAGGAAAGCAATTCTATCTATTCATGCAAGAGGAAAACCATTTGATAAAGATGTAGATTGGGAAAAAGCCGCACGAAGAACCGTAGGATTTTCGGGTGCTGATCTTGAAAATATGCTTAATGAAGCGGCGATTTTGGCGGCAAGATTTACCAGAAAAGCAATTGAGATGAAGGATATTGAAGAGGCGGCGACCAAAGTAAAGCTTGGGCCTGAGAAAAAAAGACTTCAGTCAGATGAGGACAGAAAAATGACAGCTTATCATGAAGCAGGACATGCGCTTGTTTCATGGGAAATGCCGCATATGGATCCTGTTCACCGAATTTCGATTGTTAGTAGAGGTTTGTCTCTGGGTCACACAATGATGGAGCCCACAGAACATGTGCATGAGACCAAGACCAGACTTATAGAACAAATTAGTGTAATGCTTGGCGGAAGGGCTGCTGAAAGTCTGATTTTCAATGAAGCAACAACAGGCGCATCCGATGATATTGCAAAGGCGACTGAAGTAGCAAGGACTATGGTGGTGGAGTACGGCATGAGTGAGCTGGGACCGATAAATCTGGATGGGGGAGAAAGAAATAGGTTTTACAGCGAACGGGCTGATGTATCGGATGAAATGGCTTCAAGAATTGATAAAGAGGTGCAAAGACTGACAGACGCTGCCTACAAAAAGGCAGTCCTGATTCTCAGAAAGTTAAGGAGTAAGCTTGATGTTTTAGCAGAGGAGCTTTTGATAAAAGAAACAATTGAATCAGAAGAGTTTGAAAGATTGATAGGTCCCAAGAAAGGACTGGCCAGATTTGCGTTTGCCCCCGCCAAGTCTTAGTTTGTCCCGAAGAAGGCGGGATTGACAACCATAATCTTCTCTGAAATACTACATTTAATGGAAAAATCAGCAAAAACCACATCAGCAAAATCTTTCTCGATCTCTGAGGCTCTAAGGTATGGTTTTAATTTCTTCAAAGCAAATTTAGTCACATTTATAAAACTGGGTGGAGTACTTCTAGTAATCAATATTTTATCGAACATGGTTACAGAAGCGCTTAAAGGCAGTGCGCTTAGTCTTATCTGGGGTCTTATTTCATTTGCTATTTCTCTTCTTGTTCAAATAGGAAGTATCAAGATCGTCCTTGACCTTTACGACAAAAAGCAACTTAATTTCTCCCATCTCTATTCTCACTCTTCGCTTTTTTTAAGATACCTGGGAGCTTCAATTTTATACGTAATAGCTGTGGGAATAGGGTTTATTCTGCTTATAATTCCCGGTATTTACCTTGCTATAAAATGGCAATTCTATAGTTTCCTAATTGTCGATAAGAATATGGGAATAATGGAATCGTTTAAAAAAAGTTCTGCGATGACAGAGGGTGTAAAATGGAAACTTTTCCTTTTTGCCTTAGCTCTTGCGGTTATAAATATTTTGGGCGCTTTGGTATTGGTTGTTGGACTTATTGTCACAATCCCGACCACAGTAATGGCGACAATCTACATCTACCGCAAGCTTCTTTCTCATCATTCAAAATCATAAATCATTGACATCCACATTTAATTTCTGAAATACTCAATCTAATGGAGAACAATAATCCTGTTCAGAGCCCGACAGCACAAGTTCCTATTCCGCCACAGCAAGCACCTCCTCCAGCAAATCAAGCTTCTGGAATGCCTAGCTTTTCTATTCTAGAAGCAATAAAAGCAGGTTGGAGCCTAACTCTTAAGAACATAGGTTTTATTATTACAGTAATTATAGGTAGCATAGTATTGGGCACAGCGGTAGCAATAGTTCTTATAGCATCTATCGCCATTTTGAGTATTTTTATTAATACTAAAGCTATCGCCGCGCCATTAGGTATTATAGTAGGCATTTCCCTATTCATTATTCAACTTGTAATTATTCTGGGATATACAAAAGTTTCTCTAAAAATTATAGACAATCAAAAACCAGAATTTGCAGATCTTTTCAGGGAATACAAGAAAGTTCTCGTGTATACGGGAGCAACTATTTTATATGCGCTAGCTGTGCTCGGCGGGTTAATATTACTTATTATTCCTGGGTTAATATTAGCGATTAGGCTAAGTTTTTACTACTATCTAATAGTAGATAGGGGAGTAGGTGTAATTGATTCTTTGAAGATAAGTTGGGCTATGACGAAGGGGCAAATACTCAAGTTAATGTTGTTTCAATTAGTAGCAAGCATAATATATATGCTTGGTTACCTAGCTTTTGGCTTGGGACTAATTATTGCTACTCCTATGGTTCTTATAGCCGGTGCTTATGTATATCGCAAGCTTCTGTCTCAAAGCCCCGGAATTTAGATTTTTGATGCTATAATACCTTCATGGATTCTTCTGAGGAAAAATTTGTATTGATTGACGGGAATGCTATTGTTCATAGGGCTTATCATGTAATGCCGCCACTTACACGTTCTGACGGTACTCCCACAGGTGCTGTCCAGGGATTCTTCAACATGATCCTCAAAATTATTCAGGAGCTCCGCCCTGAGCATATCGCAATTGCTTTCGACAGACCGGCTCCTAACTTTAGAAAGGAACTTTTCAAAGACTATCAATCAAAACGTCCCGCAATGGAAAGCGATCTTTCTCCGCAATTTGGAATTATTCGGGGGATTTTGGAGAAGGCAAAGATATCCGTTTACTCTGTCGATGGGCTAGAGGCGGATGATGTCATAGGTACAATTGCTGAGAAGGCCAAGGAGACCGGGCATCTGGTCTATATCCTTACCGGCGACCGCGATATGCTTCAGCTTGTAAACCACAAGACAAAAGTCTTGGCACCACTTAAGGGAATTTCTGAAATGATTCTTTATGACGAGGACAAAGTTAAAGAAAAGTACGGAATAAATGCTTCGCAGTTTATAGAACTTAAGGCTTTAATGGGCGATAGCTCTGATAATTATCCGGGAGTTTCGGGAATTGGGCCGAAGACCGCGTCAAATCTTATTAATGAATACGATTCGATTGAGAATATTTACAAGAATATTGAGGAAATTAAGTCCAAAAATCCCAAATTGGCAGAAAAATTAGAAGTGGGAAGGGAGAGCGCCAAGCTTGCTCACCAGCTTGCTACAATTCTTACCAACGCACCTTTTGCTTATGATTTTGCCGACTGCGACATGAAAAATCTGGATGTTGCGGCGTTTAAAAAAGCACTTGAAAGCTATGATTTCAAGACCTTGCCAAGAAGATTGGACGAAGTGTTTAAGGCCGACGGAAAAATAGAAAAAATCGAAAAAACCCAAATGAAACTGCTTTAAATTAACCTAATTAATCTAATTGAACTAATTTCTAAATAATGACTAAAGACACAAATACCAAATACGATCTGGAAGAGCGAACGGCAAAGTTCGGAGAAAATATTATTAAATTTTGCAAAAAGATTCCAAGAGGGGTGATTACGGATCCGCTTATAAATCAATTGGTAAAAGCAGCAACAAGTGTGGGAGCGAATTATTGCGAAGCAGATGATGCTGAAAGTAAGGTAGATTTCAGGCATAAAATTGGTATTTGCAAAAAAGAATCTCGGGAAGTGAAACACTTCCTCAGGATGATTGCGACTGCTGTGCCTGGATTAAAAGAAGAAACAAAGTCATTATGGCAGGAAGCAAAAGAACTAAATTTGATTTTTAATTCAATTTATATAAAAGTTAGATGATTGGGATTTATTTAGGTTAATTAGAAATTAGAATAATTAGAAATTTACTATGCGAGTAGCATTAGTTCACGACTATATTAAGGAGTATGGTGGGGCGGAGAGAGTGCTTGAAGCTCTTCATGAAGTATTTCCGGATGCACCGGTTTATACGACTGTTTACTTACCGGAATTTTTGGGGCCGCACCGGGAAAAGTTTGAAAACCCGCCTAGCGGCGAGGCAAGCTGGGATATAAAAACATCCTTTTTACAGTTTTTACCATTTAAACATAAGTTAATAAGCCCTATTCGCCTTGTAGCTCCTTTTGTATTCAAAACATTTAACTTTTCCCAATTTGACATTGTAATCGTTTCGGCAACAGGAGCATATAGTCCGAATTCCATTCGGACAACAATTAACAATTCACAATTAACAACTAACAAAAAAAAGCCTATACATATTTGCTATTCTCATACACCGCCAAGATATCTTTATGGGTTTGCGACAGCAAGGGAGTGGAAAAATAATATAATTGTCAGAGTTTTTGGGGAACTTGCCAATCATTTTCTAAGACTTATTGATTACAAAAGTTCTCAAAATGTCGATTACTTTATCGCAAACTCAAAGAATATAGCCGAAAGAATTAAAAAGTTTTACAAGAAAGACGCTACGGTCGTGTACCCCCCCGTAGAAATCTCAAATCCAAAATCACAAGCTCCAAATAAATCTCAAAATACTAAATACAAAATACGTAATACAAACTACTACTTAGCAGGTGGAAGAATAGCCCGTCCGAAAAATATTGAACTCATAATTGAAGCTTTTGGCAAATTGAAAATCCCTTTGAAAGTATTTGGAAGGAGTTTTGGAGGACTTAGTATCTCAGTATCCAAACATCCTAATATAGAGATGTTAGGTGAAGTTTCAGATGAGGACAAATTGGAACTAATGCGCGGTGCAAAAGCGTTTGTAATAGCGGCAGAAGATGAGGATTTTGGAATTACTCCGGTAGAAGCTATGAGCGTCGGAACACCGGTTATTGCGTATCGTTCAGGAGGAGTTTTGGAAACAGTGATTGATGGTAAAACAGGTTTATTTTTCGAAGAATTGACTATTGCAAGTTTGAGTAAAGCAATAAAACAATTTAGCAATCTAACAATTAAGCCAGAAGATTGTATTCTTCAGGCAAGTAAATTCTCAAAAGACAGATTTAAAAAAGAAATAAAAGATTTTGTAGAAAGAGCTTATGCCGGCAATTCTTAAAAATACACAATTCTTAAGGCTTTGGGGGAATCAAATCCTTCTTCAGGTGGCTTTTAACATGTCTAATTTTACTGCGCTTCTGATAATTGCAGACAGAACTCATTCTCCTTTTATTCAAGCTCAATTTTATACAGCGCTCACAATCCCTGCCATAATTTTTGGCCTTATTGCCGGCCCGATAGTTGATATGACCGAGAGAAAAAGGCTTATGCTTATTACGGATTTTTTACTTATTATTTTGTTCTTTTTGTATATATTTGCAGTTGAAAGTATTCCTCTTCTGCTTCTTATTGCTTTTCTTACCTCATCGGTTGCGAGATTTTTCATCCCTGCGGAAGCTGCGACAATTCCTCTGGTTGTTGACAAAAATATCTTGCATCACGCAAACAGCTTCTTCCTCTTTACTCTGATGGGGTCAGTTCTTCTTGGTTATGCACTCGCAGGACCTATAATTCAGCTTTTTGGCGGACTTAGGACGCCGGGCGAAATTGCTCCATTTATCTTAAGCAGCATTTTTCTTATCATCGGATTTATCTTGCGTCTTAGTCTTGCCAAAATTGAAATTAAGAAGCCTGATGTTTGGGGAGATTCACTGGTGGGCAAGACATTCATACTTTTTGCCCAGACTGTTATGGAAGTAAAAAGCAATATTAAAATATCCCTGCCGCTTGCGCTTCTTGTATTTGTGGAGCTTATTGTAGGACTTCTTTCTGTACTTCTTCTTGAATACGTGAGGAGATATCTTGCGCTTCCTCTGACGTCAATTACTTATGTTCTCATGCTGCCACTTGTTGCCGGTCTTGTAATCGGAGTAAGTGTTTTGGGGAAGATTGAGCATATGTATGGAAGGAAAAAACCCATTCTTATAGCTCTTTTTGCCATAGGAATTGTGCTTGTAGCTATGGGAATTGCGCCTATATACCTTGATTCCTTTGTCACAAGAATAATAGGGACTTCAATTTCTTTCATCATGGGGATCTTGATAGTAGTTATTGCTGTAAATGCGCGGACTATTCTTCAGGTTAACAGCAAGGAAGAAATGCACGGCCGGATATTTTCATTTCTAGATGTACTAATTGCCCTTGCGACCCCAATTCCGGTTCTCGTCACAGGTTTACTTGCAGACAGCGTAAGTATTCTCGCAACACTTATGGCATTTGGAACAGTAGTGATTGCGCTGACATATCTAGGACATAAGATTATATTGAGAAAGTAAAAATGCCGGAGTTACCAGAAGTTGACCCCACTTCGCTCCCTTCTTCGTTAAAACTACGAAGGACAAGAAAGCTTCGAAGGGTGAGAACAATTAAATTAAGATTCCAGAAATACTTTGCCGGCTGCGGCACCTATTACTGTTCTCAGTGTCAACACTGAGAACGAATATTTGAAGTGAGAAGTATAATTCCTTGATTCAATTTATAATGTATCATATATCGATATATGATACATCACGGTTTTAGTTCATATAAATAGATTTTTCTTCATTTTCGTGCTAAAATACCCCGCATGACACTGGGAGAGGGAACAAGTCCGACAGAAAAAATTCTAAGACAAACAAACAAAGATTTATTCATGCGTTTTTCGGGTTTATCAAAAAAATCTAGGCATTACAGTGATCCCACAAATAGACCTAATTATTGTATTGATGTTTCCTTGCATAATGAACAGGAATATAGTCGAGGAAGATTTATAGAAAATATTCCAGACAATTTTAGTTTACCCACAGTTGTAATACAGGATGTAACTACAGAAGATGGAAGAGTACAAATTGAATTAGCAACAACTTCATACGGAAGACTCCCTAGAGTAGTAATAAGTTCAGATGGCATACTATTTGCACTTGCAAATGTTTACCTTTTTAATGAAGAAGGACAAGCTTTGAAATATGAAGAGATCGAAAAAATAAGCTATCCCGAGAAATCTTTGCAAGAAAATTTAGATTATTACGGAATTTTAAAGGAGGTTAGAAGATTGGATTATAAAATTGAGGAAGCTGGGAGATTTACGCAACTTAACATAGGAGATTACGAAAAACTTCTTAGTATATTGCGTCAAATTAAAACTGGAGAGCTAAGACCCTAATTATAGTTTGAAAACTTCTTGTTTTTTGGTACGATAGATGTTAATATACGTCCGAAGCACCAACCTTCGTTAAAGCTTCGGCGCGGCAAGGCTTTATCGTGCGTTTTTTATGGTTCGACTGGCTCACCACAAGTGGGTTTGGATTTAAAAAATATTATGGGCAGTAACGGCAACATTAAAGAAAAGATAGTAATGTCCATTGGAGGATCTCTCATCGTCCCAAACGGAGGGATCAATGTCGATTTCCTCAAGAAGCTTAATCGGTTCATCCGAGAACAACTGGCGAAAGATACCAATCGCCAGTTTTTTTTAGTTTCAGGAGGCGGATCAATTGCCAGACACTATAGCGATGCCGGAAGAGATGTAATAGGTCATGAGCTAAGCCCTGATGATTTAGATTGGCTCGGAATCCATGCGACCAAGCTTAACGCGCATCTTATCCGTACGATTTTTCGGGATATTGCTCACCCTTATGTTCTCAAACACTATGAAATTATAAGAAAAGTCACAGAGCCGGTGGTTGTGGCAGCCGGATGGAAGCCGGGCTGGTCTACGGATTATTGCGCCGCAATGGTGTGTGAAGATTACAATATTAAAACAATACTTAATTTGACAAATATTGACATGGTTTATGACAGTGACCCGAAAGTAAATAAAGATGCTAAAGCGATTAAGAATATAAGCTGGGAAAATTTCAGAAATATTGTTGGAGATAAGTGGGTACCGGGATTGAATGCGCCATTTGATCCGGTTGCGGCCAAAAAAGCACAGGAATTAGGATTAAAGGTTGTGGTACTTAGGGGAGATAATTTTGAGAATCTGCAGAATTACTTCGACGGTAAAAAGTTTGTGGGAACTGTGATAAAATAACTTCAAAATTGTTAGATTGCTCAATTGCTGGATTGTTATATAATGTTTTAACAATTTATCAATAAAACAATTCAACAATGTTTTTAAAATCCTTAGGCCTAAAAGATTTCAGGAATTACGAAAAGGCTAAGTTTGAATTTGCCAAAAACACAACTGTTGTCGTCGGGCCGAATACTGCAGGGAAAACCAACTTCACAGAAGCCATTTCAATGCTCACTACGGGTAAAAGTCCGCGGGCTGAGAAGGATGAAGATATTATCGGATTTGGAGAAACTTCTGCAAGAGTTACCGGAGAAGTAGGTTCGAATTCTTCCGACAAAGACTCTGTAGAGCTTCAGGTAATTCTCGTAAAGCGTGACCCTTCGGCAGGTTCGACTAACTCATTGCAAGCAAGCTCAGGGCAAGTAAGTAGGAAATATACGGTAAATAAAGTTGCTAAAAGACGTGTGGATTTTGCAGGAAATCTCCTCTGCGTCCTTTTTTCTCCTGAAGATTTGGATATTATAATCGGAGGCCCAAGTCTTCGACGCCGACTCCTCAACGAAATTCTGGAACAGACAGATAGGGATTACCGTAATGCTTATTCCGTATTTGAAAAAGCCTTAAGACAGAGAAACGCGCTTCTTTATAACGCAAGAGAAACAGGAAGAGGCGCCGCCCAGAGGGCTCTGCCCGGCGGGAATGAAAAGCAGTTTGAATATTGGGACAAGCTTATTATTGAAAACGGAAATATTGTCACAAAGAAAAGAGAAGAGCTCATCCAAAATATAAATAATTTCTCAAAAGATATTTTTGACTTCATCGCGTTTTATGACAAAAGTACGATCACAGAGGAAAGATTATTAAAATATAAAGATGCTGAGCTTGCTTCGGGTGTCACCTTGGTTGGACCTCACAGAGATGATGTGGGATTCTCCATGCTTTCGGGCCCATCGACTCATGATATTAAATCTTTTGGCTCGCGGGGCCAACAAAGACTTACGATTCTACAGATAAAGTTAATTGAATTAAGTTTGGTCGAAGAAAAGGTAGGCATACGGCCTATTTTAGTTTTAGACGATATATTTTCAGAGCTTGACAGCGGACATATACGTTTGATATTCGATATTTTAGACAAACAGCAGACTTTTATAACGACAACGCACAGGGAGTTTATTGATGATAAACTTAAAGATTTTCAGGTGGTAGAATTAGGTAGGAATCAACTAATTAACAAATAAACCAATCAATCACCGCCAAGGCGGGATCCCGACTGGAAACTACCAGCGGGACAAATCAACTAATGGAAGACTTTGATAAAAACGATTTAAAGAAACTTTATATTCCGGCGTCTGATTCGCATAAAGGGCAGAATGGGAAAGTGCTTATAATAGCAGGTTCAAGACTTTTTCATGCCGCATCTCTCTGGCCTTTGAAAGTTGCATCGCGGATTGTAGATATGGTCTATTATTGCTCTGTTCCGCAGAACAATGAGGTAGTCGCAAAGGCAAAAGAAGAATTTAGAGATGGAATTATTGTGCCAAGAGATAAGGTCGATGACTATATTAATGATGCAGATTGTATTTTAATTGGACCGGGAATGCCCCGAAAAGATGGAGAAGAAGTTGGGGACGATGATACAAAAGAGCTTACTGAAAAATTGCTCCAGAAATATAAAGATAAGAAATGGGTGGTTGACGGAGGATCACTTCAGGTAATGGATTTAGATTTTATTCCTACAAATTCAATCTTAACTCCGCATCCGAAAGAGTTTGAGATGCTCTTCCAAGAAAAACCAACTACAGAAAATGTAGGAAAAATGGCGAAGAAATATAATTGCGTAGTTTTAGTTAAAGGAGAGAAAGATATTGTGTGTTCACCCTTCGACTCTCCTTCGGCAAGCTCAGGACAACGCGCTCAGGGTGAAACTTGTATCCAAGTTTCAGGCGGAAATGCCGGAATGACGAAAGGCGGGACAGGAGATGTACTGGCAGGATTGGTAGCCTCATTGTATTGCAAAAACGATGCTTTTCTTTCTGCAAAATGCGCAAGCTACATAAACAAAAAAGCAGGTGAAAGTTTGGCAAAAAGAGTAGGCTTGTATTTCAATTCTTCAGATCTTGCCGACGAAATCCCGAAAGCGATGAAGGAATTGACCCCTTGACAAACTCACGGCATAAATACTAATGTTTAAATATAGCACAAAAGTATGGCAAGTATTGTATCCATGGGAAATAGCGAAGAAAAAACTCCACACCGAAGAATTCATGTAAGTCTTGATCTACACGACAAAATATTCCTGTTAATAGCGATCCTTATTATAGCAGTAACTCCTTATATAACTTCTAATTTTCTTAATTTTAATCCTGAAGCAAGTACCCCGAATGTTAATGACGCGAAAATAAAAGAACGCATAAGCCTAGATATAGGTGAATCCAAATCCTACCAAATGATTGGCTTGGCCCAGAATGACTGGTTGACAGGATGGGCCACATGGGGAAAGTCGGGACGAATAGACCCTAGTAAGGATATACATGTGGTCGTGAAGTATCCGTCAGGCCTTGAAATTGTATTTGATGATCCTCCTTCAACAAAGCAAACGTTTATCATAGGCGGTCCGCTTGATCCGGGCACATATACACTAACTCTTACAAATGACGGTCAAACCCGGTTAACTAATGTTGAGGTGCAAGCAGCATTGGGCCGATTTGGAAATTGATTCCTACTCCTGAAGCCTCTGGGATAATTTCGACAATTGCAGAGTTACAAAGACTGCGAGGATTGTGACGACGAGAGCATAGATTAATAAAGATATAACTCCTGAATTTCCCGGAAGCCATTTCTTAACGTAGGTATTTACTACTTCTTGAATTAGGCTGTTCCACGCAAGAGCGGCTACAAGCCCAAACCCGCTTGTAGAAAGAGTCAGCATTTGCTTTATAATTTCTACCTGAAGCTTAGTTTCTTTTTTAGTTTTGTCCTCCGCCATAAAAGAATTATAGCACTAATTTATATATGATATAATCTTTGCCTATGACAGTCGAAAGAGAAAAAGGTTTAAAAGAAAGAGAGCAGGCTTTGCACGGTCTATTAGTCGATTTTTTGACAATTTCAACCGAACCTCATCAGCCAACTTTTTGGCAGGCGCTTTCAAGTTCAGGTCTTAGTCAATACCGACATAGAAGATTTGAAGGAGGTTATGATACCGATGAAGGGACAAAAAGAATAATAATATCTTGCATCGAACCACTTAAAGGTAATCCTGTAATCCTAGAAGATCCAAATGCCGGAAAAAAATGGCTTATTGGATCTTTCTATAAGAGTATTTCGAGTGGTGAGCTTGGCGAATGCGAAGAAATATTTTATCAACTTACTGCTTCCATGGATTGACTAAGCGCGATATTTCCCGCATAATTAACGCAAATGTATTCGCCGAAATTTACAATAACTCACAAAATCCTTAAAAACATTGGGATTATTGAGGCTTCAAAGGAAATTATAGACAGAGCGCCACTACTCCCTTATTACGAGAAACAATTTCAGGAAGACGCACTTGTCCGTACTGTCCATTACGGAACTCACATTGAAGGAAATGAGCTCAATTTTGATCAAGCTGAGAAAGTAATAATGGGGGACAATGTCGTCGCGCGCCAGCGCGATATTCAGGAGGTTATTAATTATAGAAAGGTTATTGAGTATATCGGCGAAGTTGGAGAAGATCCAAAAAAGCAACTTGATGATGAGTTTATTAAAAAGCTACATGCACTTGCCGTAAAAAAGATTTTACCCGAGGAACAATGCGGGCAGTACCGAAAAACTCAGGTGGTTGTGAAGAATAGTTACACCGGAAAGGTCTCTTTCCGTCCCCCGCTTTCTGTGGCAGTTCCTATACAAATAAATGACTTGATTGCATTTATGAATACGCCCGAAGGACAGGAAATTCATCCCATTTTGAAGAGCGGAGTTGTTCATTATGAATTTGTAAGAATTCACCCTTTTCTTGACGGAAACGGGAGGGTTGCGCGGGCTTTATCGACTTTAATTCTCTTTCTTGAAGGTTATGACATACGTAAATTCTTTTCTCTTGAAGAATATTTTGATAAGGAAGCGGAAAGGTATTATGACGGACTTCAAAGTGTGGAAAAACATGATGGAGATCTGACGCATTGGCTTGAATATTTTACAGAAGGACTTGCAATTGAGCTTTCGAAAATAAAAGATAAGGTTGAAAAGATTTCAATTGACGGAAAACTGAGACAAAAACTTGGAAATAAACCGCTTATGCTGACCGACAGGCAACTTAAGATAGTCGAATATATTCAGGAGACCGGATATCTTCAGAACAAAGCATATGAGATGCTTTTCCCAATGGTTTCTGAGGATACGATACTTAATGAGTTGAAAGGATTGATAAAGGCGGGTATAATCCGCAAACAAGGCAAGACAAAAGCCGCAAAATATATAATGAAATGACACAAGAAGAAAAAAAGATAGAGTCAAAAAGTAAGAGTGAATTAAAGAAAAATACTCAGATAAATATGGAAGAAAGTAGAACAGAACTTAGAGAAGGCCAACCTACAGAAATTATTGATGTTCTAAGCACAATACATCAATTTCACTGGGAAAAGATGGATAAAATCCCCACCATATTATCTAACGGATTACCATCTAATAAGTTTGCAGAAGATTTTGATGATAGATCGCTTCGTCATTCTTGGCCGTTAAGTAGATCCGAAGCAAGGAATGCTTATCTGCTGACTTCACACTTTAACGTTGTGTATGGGGCTACAATGGAGGATTTAGATCAGATGGTCGCAATTGCAATAAGAGAGAGTACTGAATTATTTTACCCTGGAAGGGTTGCGAGTACGCAATTTGCAGGTTTTGTAGTTATTGACACAGCGGTTGCACACCCGTTTTCAAGAAATCCATTTCTTGGGAGAGAAAAGCTACCAGAAAATAAAGCCGAAGATATTCAGTTGCGAGTTACTAAGGTAAGGGAGATAGTCGAAGCAAATATTACACAATCCGATACCACTCCTGTTTATGGAACTTCTGGCGATATGTATTGGCCGCAGCATATGTCGCATGAAGAGATTGTACAAATGTTGGGAGAAAGAAAATAATGAAATTTAGGACGTTAGGGGAATATTACGAGAAGTTAGAAGGGACTTCGAAAAGATTAGAATTAATCGATATTTTGTCGAAGCTTTTTAAGGAGTCGGATGCGCAGGAGATTGGGAAGATTTGCTATCTTCTTCAGGGAAGAGTAGCGCCGTTTTTCGAACCAATTGAAATAGGAATGGCGGAGGCAATGATTGCTCAATCTGTTTCAAGGGCTTTTGGAGAAGATAAAGCGGAGGTTTTAAAACTCTACAGGAAGCTTGGTAATTTTGGATTGGCTGCGCAATCATTGGCTGACCGGCTACAGACGACAGACCACAGCAGAAAAAAAGCAGTAGACAGTAGTCCGTTGACCGTGAGCGAAGTTTGTTCCAAACTTCTTGAGATTGCAAAATTTTCAGGTGAGGGAACTGTTGAGAAAAAGGTCGGGACACTTTCTGAGCTTCTTAAAAAGCTTGATCCAATTTCCGTAAAACACGTGGTAAATATTCCTCTCGGAACTTTGCGTCTTGGAATAGGTGGGCCGACAATTTTAGATTCATTATCTCTTGCCAAGCACGGTGATAAAACTCTTCGACCAATTCTTGAAGACGCATATAACAAGACAAGTGATCTTGGCTTAGTCGCGCAAACATTTTTCAAAAGCGGAATCGATGCGGTTAAAAAGACTAAGCTGATGGTCGGAAAACCCGTACGGCCCGCGCTTGCAGAAAGACTTCCATCTGCCGAGGAAGCAGTGAAGCGACTCGGTCACGAATTTGCGGCAGAGCCGAAGTTTGACGGATTCCGAGTCCAGGTGCATTTGGATAGGATACACCTCCGAGGTGTGCCGCAGGCGCAACACCACCTCGGAGGTGGAGGAGAGGTTGTCCAGATTTTCTCAAGAAATCTTGAGAATATGACACATGCATTTCCTGATCTTATAGATGGAGTTTTAAATGAGGTAAAAGCAAAAAGTGCGATCTTGGAAGGTGAAGCGATTGCTTACAATCCCGTGACTTCGGAGTTTTTACCTTTTCAGGAGACGACAAAAAGAAGAAGGAAATATAATGTTGAGGAGAAAGCAAAAGAACTTCCGCTTGTGATGTTCGCTTTCGATATTTTGTATCTGGATGGAGAGGATGTTACGGAAAAACCATATAGAGAGCGAAGAAAGCTTCTTGAAAAAATTCTTCATAAAGACAATCAGACTGTAAAGCTTGCGGAAGAAAGAGTTCTGAAAAACCCGGCTGAGATTATTAAATTTTTTGAAGAAGAAATCTCAGAAGGACTTGAAGGGCTGATGTTAAAAAAACTTGATAGCCCGTATATTGCAGGAGGGAGAGGATTTCATTGGGTAAAGTTTAAGCGTTCTCAGGCAGGAGCATTAAATGATACGGTCGACTGCGTTCTGATTGGCGTGTATACAGGAAAAGGAAAGAGAACTGAATTCGGAGTCGGAGGATTACTCGTCGGAGTTTATGATGAGAAGAAAGATGAGTTTGTTTCGATAACAAGGCTGGGAACGGGACTCACGGATGATGAATTCCGGAAAGTAAATGAAATTTCAAAAAAGCTAAAAGTTGAACACAAGCCGGCGCGGGTAAATTCGGATATAGTTCCTTCTTTTTGGTTGGAGCCGAAAGTAGTTTTAGAAATAGTTGCCGATGAAATAACCCGTTCTCCAATTCATACTGCGGGACGTGATAAGGATGGGTCGGGATACGCTTTAAGATTTCCTAGATTAGTCAAATTTAGAGAAAAAGACAAGAGAGCAGAAGATGCCACAACTGTGGAGGAGATAAAGAAACTCTATAAACAACAATTCTCCCACCACAAAAAGTAATTGACAAAATCGAGAAGCAGTGGTATTGTTTCAAAATTATGCGCGAATATGAATATTATGATTGGGGAGGAAGTCAGAGGCTGGAAAAATTTAAGCAAACTAAATTTCGTAATCAATCTTCCCGTAGGTCTAAGAATAAAACTATTAGCGAAAAACGGACTCAATATGTCCAAAAGGTTCCCCGTAAACACTCTTTACTCGATATGCCAGATGAACCGTGCTTAGATTTGATGACTGAATCTGGTTTTCCACTAAATTTATTATCAAGTCACGCTGTTCATATGCTCGAGAGGTTCTTCGAGCAAACAATTAGTGCAAGCGAGATAGGAAATGAAGACATAAAACGTTGGTATAAAGGAGAGCAAGTACAAGCTTTACGAAAAGCAAGCGGACAATTAAAAGGAAAAGTCTTTGAAGAGATTATTACCAGAGAATTTGTACAAACAAATCCAGAATATTTTGTTACTAATCCTGTTTTAACTTCAAAAATTATTAACCCAGTACTGAATAGGTTGGGTTCGGGATTGGTTTTGCCAGATCATTTGGTTTTTAAAAAAACTCCTCCAAGACCTATCTTAGTAGGTTTTATGGAAGATAAGAAAGCAATAGACTTAAATTCAGAAGACATAATTTTTGAGCAACTTGAAAGCGAGTGGGCTCTTTTCAATCTGATCGTGGAAAACAGTGATGCACAATCTCAATTCAGACGCGAAATGCAAGAACACATTCCTTCATTGCCATTTAAGATAGAGGTGTCCCCAATAGACAAAGGACTAATCTGGTTGGCCACCACTAAAGAGGCTGTTAGGGAGGTTGGGCAACTACCTAATTGGGCAAGTTTATTTGTGTCTTCTGTCTCACAAGAAGCGATAAATAAACTATCAGAAAAATTTATAAGTAGGAGATTTTTGCCGAATATGTTTCCAGATTTAGCAAAGTCTTCCGGTGGTAATTAAATTTTGCAAGAAAGACAAAAGAGAAGGTGATGCTATGATAATTTGTTCATCACAATAGGAATCTTGATGCATTGACAATCTAAAGATCCAGTGCTATTCTTGCTCCATTAAGATTTCAAAGAAGGTGATTTGAATGACAACGGAAACAGATAGAAGAATAGGATCAGAGCACGTTTCTATGCAGCCCTCTGAATATGAAATCCTCACAGCGTTTGTTTTGCAATCCACCAAATTAGAGGCTCCAATCAATTTTCCTGCTGATGAAATAAAATTTGCCCAAGGCATTGAAGCTGCGTCTGAGAATGCACCTTTTCTCGGCAGATTTTTAGAAGAAGGAAGGCTTACAGTTTCAGCGCAGGGTAATATCAGAAAACTTCTTACGGAAGGAATTTTGGTAAGAGATGATGAAATTTACAGAATGACATTAGATAAGACCATTCTTGATCATTTAACCTCCCAAGTAAGAATGGTGTTCAAAGAGCAAGGGGTAACTGCATTAATAGAGGCGGTTTCGTCTGCTCAGAAGTCATGGTCGGAAAGCGAAGCTTAAATGTTATAATAGCTTTGTCCGACTTATCTTACCTTTCGCCTTTTTAGAACTATTCGAATACGGCTCAAGGAGCGATTAATATCGGATAATATGACTTTTGTAGCTGATCTTCATTTACACAGTAAATATTCCCGAGCGGTTTCTCCAAATATGATTTTGCCTGAGATGGCAAGATGGGCAAGACTTAAAGGTCTTGATATAATTTCCGCAAGCGATTTTACTCACCCTCTTTGGTTTCGTGAGCTTAAAAGTCAGCTTAGTGAAGATACACAAGGATTGTATAAATTAAAGTCTATAGACTACGGACTACGGACTACAGCTGTAGACAGTAGTCAGAAAGCTGAAAGCCAAAAAGAGGTACTCTTTTTGCTCAGCACCGAGCTTTCAAGTATTTACAAACAAGGAGATAAACTCCGAAGGATTCATAATCTGATTTTTGCGCCAAGCCTTGAAACAGTTGAAAAGATAACTAAAGAATTTACAAGACGGGCTTTTAATCTGATGGCAGACGGCCGTCCGATTTTTGGATTATCCTCCGAAAATCTTGTCGAACTTCTCTTAGGTATTGATGAAAATATAATGCTGATTCCCTGTCATGTGTGGACCCCGCATTTTGGAATTTACGGAAGTGCCTCAGGCTTTGATTCACTCGAAGAAGCATTCGGAAAATACGCAAAAAATATTTACGCAGTTGAGACCGGACTTTCAAGTGATCCTGAGATGAATTGGGTCATGCCGGAGCTAAATTCTCGCTCAATCTTGTCATTCTCCGATGCTCATTCGGGGCCGAAGATGGGACGGGAAGCGACGGTTTTTACTTTGCGGAAAAATGCTGAGGTCGCTCACAAAAATTTTCGTGTTCACAATGCGGATAAACTTAGTTTGAAAAACAAGAAAGTTGATGGCGCAAATGCTCACAGCGAAAATTTTGAAAGCTCCCCGCATTTTGAGATTTCGTATAAAGATATTACTGATGCAATCAAAAGAGACAAGAAAGGAAAATTGGAAATTCAGTACACTATTGAGTTTTATCCTGAAGAGGGGAAGTATCATTTCTCGGGGCATAGGAATTGTAAAGTGATAAGAGGACCGGAGGAACTTCGCAAAGACGGAAATATTTGCCCGGTTTGCAAGAGAAAACTTACGGAAGGAGTTTTGTACCGAGTGCAGGAATTATCAAAAGGAGCAGTTATTGAAAGCGAGGCCAAAATAAGTCCTTCGGGGATAAAATGGTATACGGACAAAGGAAAGAATCATCCGCCTTATGTGAAGCTAGTTCCCTTAAATGAAATAATTGCGGAGTCATATTCGGCGACAGTCTTAAGTCAAAAGGTAAAAGATGCGTTTGAAAATATTTGCCATGAATTCGGTTCTGAAATTGAGGTACTTCTTAAGACTCCGATTTCTGAGATTTCAAAACATTCGGGAGAAAAAGTCGCGGAAGGAGTTAGGAAGGTTCGGGAAGGAAATATAGAAATTGATCCGGGATACGATGGGGAATATGGGAAAGTAAAGATTTGGAATGAGGAAGAAGAGTCCCAAGGAGCTGAAGCTTTTAGCGCTATGAATGATGAATCACAGCTTGGTTTAAAATTTTAAAATGTTTAAAGATCGAAAAGAGGCAGGAGAGTTACTCGCGGAAAAACTTCAAAGCTTCAAGAATAAGAAAGATGTTATCGTTTTTGGGATAACTCGCGGCGGTGTGACTACTGCTTGGGAAATTGCTTCGGAACTTAAACTTCCTTTTGAAATTATAGTAATCAAAAAAATAGGCGCTCCTCTGAATCCTGAACTTGCGATAGGAGCTGTCGGGCCAGGAAAAACTGTTTACTGGGAGAAAAAACTCTTGAAAGATCTTTTTGTAACCCATGATTACAAAGCAGAAGCACTGGATGTAAAAAATCAAGAGAGAGAAGAACTTGAAAAAAATTTGCGGGGTAAAAAAAAGCAGCTGAAGATTGCAAATAAAACAATAATTCTGGCTGATGACGGAGTGGCGACCGGAGCTACTGTTTTGTGCGCTTTGAAGTATTTCAAAAAGAAAAAAGCCGGGAAAGTAATACTTGCAGCGCCGGTAATTGCAAAAGATACCTATGATAATATTGAAAAATATTTTGACTCAATAGTTACAATTGAGGTTGCTAATGATTTAAATGCAATAGGGCAGTTTTACAAAGATTTTTCTCAAGTTGAAAATAAAGAGGTAAAAGATATAATATCTAGAACTTGATTACCTTATAATATTTGATATAATTTGCTTATTATGACAATACGAGGAGAGACTACTGGAATTGGAGAAGTAGGTACGAAATCACCCGAACAAAACTCCGAACTGGCTGAAAATATAACTAAGGCAGTAGGGCGTTTGGCAGAAAGCGGAGTTATTGCGAAGATGCTTATGCTTAAGCAAATTAATCCAGGGTCAGATTTTAATCTAGCTCAATCTAAAGATGGCAAATCAGTTGAGGCGCGTTTTGATTGGAATACTAAAGAAGTGAATACTACTGTTAGTCGACCAAGCACATGGAAGCCGAGGAGAGGGGGCGGTGTACCTAACTACACCGTAACTGACATACCACTTTATAGAAAGACATGGAATGAGATAACAATAGGAACACTTTTATCGCAAAATCTTTTAACGATTGAGGTTGCAGAAAAAACTTTTGAACGCATAGGAGGGAATGATAAATCACCTAAGGAAGTTATATACGAGCGAATTTTTGAAGAGATTGAATGGAGAGAAAAAGAAAAATTAATGACCTCAATTGTTACGGCACTGTCTGATCCTAGACTTTTACGTCCAGGCATGGAGCCCTTAAAACTCTCTTAAAATTATTAAAAATTTAAATTTCTGCAAGATTTGCTGATATAATATTGTTCATGAAATTAATAGTTGGCCTCGGTAATCCGGGGGATAAATATGAAAAGACAAGACATAATCTTGGATTTTCGGTCATTGAGAGATTTCTTAAAGATTTTGAATCTTCTTCGAAGACAGTTTGGGATAATAATAAGAAATTAAAGTCGGAGATTGTAAAAACCGAATGGCAGCCGAAGAAAGGCAAACTTGCGGAAGTAATTCTCGCAAAACCCAAAACCTATATGAATGATTCAGGTCTTGCGGTAGAGCTAATCTCCTCTTTTTACAAAATTTCACCCGAAGATTTATTGATAATTCATGATGAGATAGACCTGCCACTAGGCTACATGAAAATAAGATTTGGCGGCGGAACAGCAGGACATAAAGGAGTCACATCTGTAATGGAAAAATTAGGAACAGACAAATTCTGGAGACTAAGGTTGGGAGTAAATAATGCGGGTAAAGAAAAAAAATTAAAACACGTCGATAAGTTCGTCTTAAGCGTTTTTGAAAGAAGCGAAGCGGGAAAAGTAAGAGAGATTATTAAGCGCGGCTCAAAAGTTATACAGGAAATTCTCGAACATGGTTTTGATACCGCGATGAATAGATACAATACGAAATGAAATCTATCGGAAAGATCCTCAAAGACTTCGATCCTCTGAAAGACAAATATATTTCCCGCGAATTTCAGAGTTATGGAATTTATCTCTCAGAACAACTAGAAGACTATAAACACAAAGGCCTTTATATAAAGCTTGCCAAAACAATCCACCGCTCAATTCTCGACAAAGCCTTGTCTTTTGCGAAAGACTCGAATGCAAAAAACAAAGGAGCTTTATTTATGTGGAAACTCAAAGAGCTTAAAAGCTCTTCACGAATGCATCCGAATAAAATTACTGCGAATAAATCCGAATAAAAGAGGAATATTCGTAATAATTTGGATTAATTATTCGTGTGAATTCGCATCTATCATGACAGCAAATGTTTTTATTTCGGGATTTGTACAGGGAGTAGGGTTCCGTCAGTTCGTAAAAAGGACAGCCAGAGAGTTTTTTCTAAAAGGTTGGGTAAAAAATCTTGCTGACGGAAGAGTAGAGGCGGAATTTTACGGGGAAAAAGATGTAATTGAAAAAACAATTGATAAGCTTTGGAAAGGCACTTTTCTTTCCGAGGTTAAGAATATCGATATTGAGTGGCTTGATGGAGAAAAGGAATCTGAAGAATTTATTATTCTGCGGGATTAAAGTTTAACTACTTAGCAAGCTCAGCATCAATAGCAGTCTTAAATGCATCGTATGGTTGCGCACCTACCAGAGAAACCCCATTTATAAAAAATGTCGGAGTTCCGTTTACACCTGCTGCTCCGCCATCCTGTAAGTCCTTAGCCACTACGTCTTTGAATTTTCCCGAGCTCATACACGATTCAAAAGCTCCCTTATCCAGTCCAACCTGAGTTGCGTAAGTTGAGAATTGAGAGGTCGGATCGGGAAGATTTGCCCATGCAGTCTGTTCTTTAAACAATAAGTCATGATAATCCCAGAATTTGTCCTGATCGTTTGCGCATTCTGACGCTTCAGATGCTTTTTCGGCATTTGGATGGAGTTGTGCGATTGGGTATTGTCTATATGCAAATTTTATCTTGCCGGTATCTACATAGTCTTTAAATAACTGATCTTTTGTTTGGTCAGCCCACTGCTTGCAGAAGGGACACTGAAAGTCCGAAAATTCAATAACTTCGACTTTTGCATTTTTGTCCCCCAGAACCGGCAGATGTCCGATTTCAACATCAACTTTTGTACCGGGCGCAGGCTGATTGGGTACGTTTGGCGCAGCAGGGACTGCCTGATCGCCGCTGTCTGTTTTGCCTGTTTGGCTCGACATGGAAAGTTTGGTAGTCAAAGCTCCTAATAGAAAAGATGATACAAGAAGAAGAACGAGAAGAATTGGCGTATATGCTTTGGAATCTTCAAAAAAATTCTGCAGATTTAGATTTATTTTTGGAATTTTTATAGAAGGAAGCTTGATTGCTTTTGCGGTTTTTGCTGAGGTTGCCATTGATGACTCATTTTATAAGCTGTGGGTATGTTTTGTCAATGATTATTTTTCAAGGTGTTCAGGGAATTGTCTTTACAATTGTAAATGCGGCAAAAACTATGGCCGATATGGAAATTGCCAGATTAAACAACAGAAGTTTTTTGAGAATGGAAGGGAAAATAATATTAATTTCCTTTTCTGTCTTTTTGGTTTGGTAAAAGAAAAGGAAATTGTATACAGTTACTCCGACTGAAACTGCCAATATGGAGATAATAAACGTGATTAAAAAAATATTTATCATAATTTAATTTATGCTATTGCTCCTCCCGGAAATATTTCCTGAGTAAATCTAAATGGATGTTCGGGCTTTTTAGTTTTGAACCATACAGGATTATCCATCACGTCTGCTTTTTTAAAATCAAGCACTTCCGCAAAGAGAAATCCAACTGCTTTTGGGTTTTTTATATTCATAAGGCGAAATTCTTCCTGGTGGGTGGGTCTATCAAAGGTAATCATAACATTTCCTATATTGAATAGCTGATTGATGAGTCCATTTCCTTCAATGTCAACTTCGGTTGATTTAACCTGGTTTAGAATTACATTATTTATATAAGTTGAGAATAAAGGTTTATAGCACACCTCAAGAATTCTATGAGTCGTAAGTATATAAAAATGTCCGTGCCAGTCTATTAAGATCTTTGCGATTATACTTGATGCTACTGCTAAGATTAAAATTGACGAAGACAGGACAAGCAGGGGACGGTTAAAGTAGAGTGTGAGAATATAGCCAAAACCGCACGCAATAATAAAACCTACTACAAGAGTTGCCAGAATAGGCCATATGAGTACGATCCAGAACTCTCTCACTCTAAGGAGATTCTTTTCCGCAGGAAAGAATGTTAGCAGATTTTTCTCTGACAATATTTTTTGGCCATTGTTTTTCATAGGCCTCCTTTTCAGCTCTGCAATCTCTTGCAGATTCTCCTAATTCTATGCTCATATTGATAAATACATCTAAGTTTCCAGTGATAATCTTATAATAAACCAATTGCCTTATACACCCTTTATTCACTCAATTCAGTTAAAATTATCACCGTATTCTTGTTAGATTGCCAACAATTTCCGCCTGTGTTATACTTGCGGGGCCAATGGAGTATCAAGAACTGACTCCAGCAGAGAAGCTTTATAATTTCTTTTCAAAATTCGATTTGGGGCATTTTAAAAAGGGAGAAACTTTTCTGCGCTCAGGTGATCTACCTCAGGGAATTTATTATCTTAAAACCGGATATGTAAGGCTTTACTCGCTTTCCCCGCAAGGAAAAGAGCTGACTCTTGTAATTTATAAACCCGGAGAGTTTTTCCCCGTTGTTTTCACTTTTGCCGCCCGTCCGAGCATCTATTATTTCGAAACATTAAGTGAGGCTACTATGTATAAGGCTCCAAGAGAAAAATTTATGCAGTTCATAAGTGAAAATCAAGATATATTTATACAAGTTACTCTTCATATAATTGAGAGATTTCAGACTTCGCTAAAACGTATGGAATCTCTAGCCTTCGGAAATGTAAGCTCGCGTCTGGCATCGGTAATTTTGATATATACAAAACGGTTCGGAGTTGAATACGGACGGGGAAAAATTCGCATACCCATACCATTTACCCATCAGGATATAGCCAATTTAATCGGTGCGGCCAGAGAAAGCGTAAGTCTTGAGATTAAAAAACTTGTTGATAAAAAAATTATCGGATACAAGGGTAAATCCATAGTAGTTAAAGACTTAAAAAAACTTAAGAAAGAAGCAGGCCTATTATAAATTTCCCCATGTTTATAGTAGAGACAGCAGAGGCTTTATTGGAAAGATACCCCCGCATGAGACAACGAAGCCGCCAGCCCTGAGCCATGTCAGACAAGAATAGAAATGTCACCCCCCTATGACTCAGTTTTATGATATTGCCTCCATGGATGATTTAACGGTGGTTTCCAGTTTAGTTTATGGGTTGTTAGAATTAATGGTAGTTGTTTAATCTTCTTTGGTCTTTCAGGCAATATGGTGTAATTAAGATATTTTTCTCTTAACGAGAAATGGATAGTTACATCAAGCCATTCCTCAACAAGAACGTTATCCCGGACTCTAACAGTTGTTGGCTGCAATTCTTCTAACTGATACCATTTGTTTTTAAACTGAATAGTAAAATCATTGTTAACTCTTCTTTTTGATTGGACTGAAAAAATGCGGTTGAGGTTTTCCTTATCAATTTCTGATAAAGCTTTATGAACATTCCCGTCCTTTGCTGGAGCAACGGCAAACTTGCTGTTAAATTTACTAATAAATGTTTCTTCTAAAAACTTGTCTCCCTCATCTGGAGTATTAATACCGGCAAGCCTCATTTCTTTAATTAACCTATCCTGAAGAGTTTGAAATAATCGCTCAACTCTTCCCTTAGCTTCCGCTGAATGAGCAGAGATAAGATTGATTCCCAGATCAAGCATTGCCCGCTGAAATTGAGTCATAAATTCATGATTATCCACTGCCGACTTATGATTAATTTTGTAGGTTGAAAATTTATCAAGGTAAACGCTTAATGGTTTACCAAGTTCCCCAATATACTCTTTCCAAAAAGTAAATACTGCAACTACTCCTTCATTGGCAGAAAATGCTGCTTTGGTAATTCTTCCTGTTGCATCATCAATTGAGGCCAGCAAACACATTTCAATTGGCAATCCTTCTTTATCGACGAATCTTTCTTCAAACCAATAATGGTACGATCCGTCAAATTGCTGAAGCTCTCCAAAATACTCTTTTCTTGGTCGCCAGGATCTGTATTTTCCCGTCTTTTTCTGTTTGTGCGGTTTCCATAATCCTTCCTCAATCATCCATACTCTTATGGTTTGAGAAGTTACGCCTGTGTCATATTGTTCCGCAAGCTTTTCTGTTGCAAAACCTGGCTTGAAATCGTGATAGGTATTCTTAATCTTTTTAAGTAAGTTTTCTTTAATTGAAGAATCAATGCAATGATTGCTTTTCCTTCCCTTTAACTTATGGATAATTGCTTCGTCTCCTTCTGTTTTTACCGCTTTTTTTAATCGTTTTACCTGACGGGCAGATATGCAGAGCATTTTAGCAGCCCTTCCATTTGTAATCTTTCTCTGAATTGTCGCTTTGATAACATCAAGTCTTTGTTGCTCTTCATTTGAAAGAATAGAACGATCGGACATACAAAAAGAGCAGGAACAAAATCATAACTGATTTATTCTTTAAAAGAGGGTGACATTTCTATTCTTGCGAAAGGGGACATTTCTATTCTTGTTTAATACGCCAGCCCTGAGCCATTGTAAATAGGTTTTTGCCTATGATATAAATGAGTTATA
>JBBTVO010000003.1:55384-71461 GCA_038063195.1 Patescibacteria group bacterium | reverse complement strand
CTGTGTTTTCAATCCAAACTACTTATTTCCGGAGTGGAAGGCTTCGTGGATCCTCACTTCGTTCAAACTCTGCGTAAACTCGCTCAGAACAAGCTCTTATTTATTGCCTTGTAAATGTTACTTCGTAGAGCCTGTTTCTTGACGAGATCATGTAGTCGCTACCAAAAACTTCCATTCTAAAATCACTTGGATCAAATTCTGGTAATTTAATTGGTAGCGGTGAAAGTTCATCTCCATCTATATGATAGACTGTGCCTTCGCAATTCATTCCTATGTCTCTTGATTGAGGCTTGCATTTTGAACCTAAAATTATCCAAGTTGAAAACTTACTGTCCCAACCACCCAAGAGATAATGCTCTGTTGAGCTAACATTGCTGTCGGAATAGGAGACTTCAGACTTCAGAATCTCCTCCACCTTCTTACGGTCATGATAATATTTCAAGATTATATGAGTAACTTTTTTTTCTTCTCCTAATTGAAAAAGATCAATCAACACTTCCTTACCATTCGTTTTTATGTCGGAAATAATTGCATTCTTTATTTTTCCGTTAGTTAATTCGCTAAGAGATATCTTTTCTACGCCATTATCTTTAGGCTTAAAAATAATAAATCTGTCAGTACTGCTCTCAGATGCAAGATAACATACACTATCGCTACAGTCTCCGATCTTATAGCTTTCTCTTTTTTTATCATTGGGAAAGTAATTCGATATATCTTGGAACTTGCCATCTTCATATTTTGCATAACAGGGCCCGGTATAGTTATAAATAATAGAGTCTCCAACAGTAAAAACAGCCTGTATATTAGGACTTTCATATGTGAGTTCGTAGTCCCTACTGCAGGAAAGTTGTCTAAATTGTTCAGAAAGGTCAGTAAAATTGTTTCCATCAAATTCAATCAGTCTCTGTTTATTTTGAAAGCTATTTATATTTGATAAAATCCAAGATTTTCCATTCCAAGAGATATAATTAACATCAGATTCTGGTACTTCTGAGGACAAGTTTTTAAAACCTTCTTCAGAAGAATATCTGTAAAAATGATTCCATTTCATATTTGCATTTCGGCCCATAAGCCAATAATTTCCGTTTGATTTCATATCATAGAATGTTCCAAATGGTATTGTTCCATCCCGACTCGTTGTAAATGGAATCTTATCGCTATGGTCAACAAGGATCCATTTTGCATTGAAATATTTAAAATATGCGACTAACATAAGAGAACATCCTATTATTAAGATGGCTACTGATAATAATATATCGATCTTTTTCATTTTGAAAAAAAAATTCAAAATTTTTTGCGCAAAGACAGATAATTGGTTAGGCAAAACCAACCTAAAGGCTTGATCTATATCCTTTGATTGCCAACCGCTGGATAAAAGACTCTCTTCAATTTTTTCTTTACTAATGCCTTGCTTCAATTCTTCTCTAATATAATCAGTTAATTGAATGCTTAGCATAAAATCTTAATTTTATTTATTTCCTGAATGAAATGCCTCATGCACATCCTTAAGCTGTTTGTTCGTGACATGAGTATAGATTTGGGTTGTTGAAATATTTTTGTGTCCGAGCATTTCCTGAACCGAGCGAATATCAGCGCCATTAGTTAAAAGATCCGTAGCAAATGAATGGCGCAGGGTATGCACTGTCGCATCAACTGGTAAGCGGGCGAGTCTCACATATTTTTTTACAATTCTCTCAATACTTCTTGCCGTAAGTCTCATTTTTTCTCCGCGGTTATCAAGCATTTCGCGTCCCGAATATCTTATAAATAGGGGATTGTGTATGTCTTCCCGGGTTTTTAAATATTCTGAAAGACTTGAGACGGCGCGCTCCGAGACGAATACGACTCTTGCTTTCCCGCCTTTTCCAATTACTCCAAACTCTCTTCGGTCCAAATTTATTTTATCGCGGTTAAGTGAGACTAATTCCGAGACACGAAGTCCGGTGGAGAAGAGTAGCTCAAGAATTGCCCTGTCCCTTTTTCCTTCGACTTTTGAAGTATCCGCCGCCATAACCATCCTATCCACCTGATCTTTTTCAAGAAATTTAAGACTTCGGCTTTCTGCTTTGGGAAGATCAATTTTGGACGGTTCAAGAGTTTTAACATCATTTTTAAGAAGAAACCGAAGCATGGAGCGAAGAGCAATTACATAATAATTCTGCGTGATTCTTTTAAGAGTCATATTCTTGTCATCTGTTCTGTTGGAAAGGTAAACTCTGTATTTACGCACAGTCGCCAAATCAAGATCGGAAATATCCTTGCCGGAATTATTTTCCAAAAACCAATTATTAAAACTTTTAAGATAATGTCTATAATCGCGGATGGTAAGCTTGCTGCAGTTTTTCTCAATCTCTAAGTACTCGAGGAAATCATCAATATGGGCAGATAAATCTTTCATTTAATTAATTATAAACACAAAATGGGGAAGATGTCCATTATGCGACGCTTGCGTCCGCACAATGGGCTCAGATTCTTCGACGAAAACGTAGAAGAATCTTTATTATGCGACAGGGAGTCAATATATCCAACATTGACAACTAGCTTCAGAAGAATGATACTAAATATATCATGCAGATCCCAAGACTACTTCATATCGGTGAGAACAACACACAGACAAAACTAAAACCAAAAACCAGCTCAGACTATAGAGAGAAATACGAAGACTGCCTTGCCTACATTGACAACTACTGGAAGAAAATTATCAGAAAACCGCAAAAGCAAAAAATTAACCACAATTTCCTCAAAATCCCTCATCATTTTATTACACCAAATGACAAGAAATTTTCTTATATTTTCTACTGGGACAGCTTTTTTATCTTCCGCGGACTCATGGGGACTAAGAAAGAATGGGCGATGAAAGAGATGATAGAAAATTTTGTTTATCTTTTCGATAAATATGGGATTATCCCCAACTTCAATTCTCATGCTTCGGTGGGGAGGTCTCAACCGCCATTTCTGACGTCTATGATCCTTGATGTTTATAAGACTTTCAACAACGGCAATCATAGCCGTTCGAAAATGCGGGCAGTCGGAGATCTTATTTTAAAGCCAGCATCGACTTTCGGACATCTTAAGTGGCTTCGCGACCGGATGGAAATTGCAAGAAAAGAATATGACAGGGTCTGGAACAATTCTGACTTATATAACCATTTTGTAGATAAATACGGGCTCAATAGATACGGCGATAGAGACATTGGCTATGCACACTCCTCAGAGCTTGAGTCGGGATGGGACTTCACCTCACGCTTTTATAATAGGTGTAATGAATTTCTGCCTATTGATCTTAACTCATATCTTTACAAATATGAAAAAGACTTTGAACTTACCGCAAATATCTTAGACGACAACAAGGCGGAAATTTTCTGGGAGGAAAAAGCAGAAAAAAGAAAGAAAACCATAAATAAAACCATGTGGAATGAAGATGAAGGATTTTTCTTTGATTTTAATTATAAATATAAAAGACAGAGTGATTTTCTATCCCTTGCAGGATTTGTACCCATGTATGAAGGGATTGCGACATTTGAGCAGGCAAAAGAAATGGTCAGGAAATTAAAGTCATTTGAGACAGACTTCGGGCTTACTGTCACATCAGAGTCTTCGCTTTCTCCAAAGATCAATCTTACAAAAATTCCCATTAGATACAGGCCCGCAATTATTGAAGTTGTGAAACCCAAGCAATGGGATTATCCCAATATCTGGCCTCCGCTTGAATATCTTACTGTCATAGGGCTTCTGCGGTATGGATTCACAGAAGATGCGAAAAGAATCATGAAGAAATCACTTGATGCCCATGCGAAAGTCTTTAGAGAAAACGGAACTTTTTTTGAACGCATTGACGGCATCTTAGGAGATAAGCCAAGTAATGATTTTCATTATTCCATGCAATCGGGGTTTGGCTGGACGAATGCGATTTTCTATAGATACGTGAGGCTTCTTGAGAAGCTAGAAAGCGGTGAGGATATTTATGTCTTCGGCGAAACTCTGCATAATCCGCCATATGAACTCGCCATCCTAAATTGACCCCGATTAGTCGTTGCTATCGGGGGTAACGCCGATTTGATCGGCGTTGACAAACAATTTCAAGCTTGTTAGTATAAAACTATGTCAGAAAGCTCAGTACCCGCAGACCCAAAATACAGAACAAGCTTAAGCGGTAAAGATGTTCAAAAACGTATCGATGGATTAAATAATCCTCCGGGAGTTTGGGCCAGACTTAGAAAACTTGTTTCGGGCAAGACTACAAACTTAGGCACTGCAGTTGCAGTAGGAACAGCCACTGTGGTCGGCGGAGCTGCCGTCGAAGCGACCACTCATCCTATTGAAAACACTGTTAGTGCGACTGTAGACGCAATAAATCAAACCTCTGACGAAGCAAGACAAGTTGCAAATCAAGTGGACAAAAACATTGATGCGCAAATACAGGGCGTTAAAAATTTCTATAGTGAGTCAGAAGCAGTTGATTCCTATAGCAAAGATGTCGAAATGAGAATGACAGGACAAAGCCCGCTTAAAAAAGATGAAGGCGAAAGTTTTTTTGGAAAAGTACAATTCCATGCAAACAGCTCCATAAGAGATTATCCCGGTTTCATTACTCCGGATGGACACCAAACCAAAGAGGTAGGATTGGTTGCGTCGGACGCAGAAATTTCCTCTATCACTGTTTTGGGAGGAAGAACTCCTGCCGAAATTGCACAAGGACATAATAATCAATTATGGTATGTCGTGAAATATGCTCAGCCACAAGAAGGCACAGAAGAACAAATAGGATATATTAGTGGAATAGATGGAAAGCCTTTAGCACCAGCTCAGGGTTCAATTCCGGAAGGCGCACATTATATTCCTGTTACAATACAAAGACTGACAGCTCCTGCTCAATAAATTCTATCCTTCCGGCCGCAAGCGCACCAAATTCCTCCCCTTATTTTTCATAAAAGCAATTCCTCTCGCATATCTATCAAATTCTATTGGAGGTAATAATTTCTCAATCAAGCTCTTTCTAGACCATCCGACATTTCTTAAAACTTCATTAAATCCGACATTAAAAGAGAGTTGGGTTCCTGCAATGATCCCTATACTTTCATTTGAAATGTTCCCGTTATATGCACCAATCCCCAAAGTAATAAAAATGCCAAGTTCTATAGCAGTGAAACTTGTCCTAAGATTATAAAAGACACCGCTATCTGACGTTAGTTTTTCTCTAAACATTACTTCTCGTAGCGAATCTCTTAGGATTTGATTAAACTTTTCAGAAAATCTTTCATCCAGAGGTTTTTTTGAATCTTTTCTTGACAACTCATCGAGAATATCTTCTCCCGGAATTTCAATCCGCCATCCTTCGGGAATTGGTTTTACCAGCGTCTGAGACTGATCATCATCTTCAAGCTTTTCTCCCCAGAATAATCCTCTTCGTTTCGTAGCAGAACCATCTGGATTTAATCCTTCAATATTTCTACTCCTATCTCTTGGCATATCAGCAATAACCACTTTACCTTCAATTGCACCTACATCAAGAAGTCTTTCTGCATTTTCGCGGTGAAGTTCCATTTGCGCAAAATATGGTCCGCCGTAAAGGTTTATAAATCTTTGACTATCATGAGGTTCTGAATTAAACGGCTCCCACGAACTAGACTCAGTCTTTTCTTTTTTTCTTCGTGTGTCAACCCCGCGGGTTGAGCTTGAAAAATTCTGCTCTCCCTCTGACGCCCTTTGTTCATCTTTTTCAATTTCATCGATCAGCCTTTTACGGCCTCTCTCAACTATCTCCTCAAGGTCAAATTCCTCACGCGGATCTTTTTCTGGTTTAGAACCGGACGAGAATGCATGAAAAGCCTCTCTTCCGGCAAAATTGCCCTCGGGGGAGGCGTTAAAAATGGGCATGTTTTCAGGATTACGCATAAGACTTAGGGATTTTAACAGGAATTGAATAAATATTCAAGGAAATTTATAGTCTGGAAAATTGATTTTAGTCCCATAGTGGGGGAGAGCACGCAAAATATAAAATATCAAATAGCAAATATAAAATAGAGAATAGACAATCATTAAGATTAAAAACATATTTAATTTTTAATATTTTATATTTGATTCAAGAAGGCTTCTCCCAAGGACCATGCCTGAGTGACGTCGTAAAAGTATTATTGTGCGACGTAATCAGTTCTCGCTTCCCGCTGCTTTATTTATCCTTTTCTTTAAGATTGCCATCTTGTACTAGAGAATAGAAGTAATTTAATTTATAAACATATGAACGCTATTCTCCGGAACACGCAGGGTATTTTTTAAAGACCATCGTATCCTTGCCTTTAGACAGTCCTACTCCCTTCGTTTCTGAAGTAGCAATAATTTAGCCTATTAAATCAATCCAAACTATCGTTTTTAGCCTCGGAGATTGTATGCTTGGAAAGTAATTTATGTACTCATTCCCCAAGAAGAGTGAAAGTGAAAGCAATCGTTCGAGTTTTTTGCAGTTTAGCCATGATTATGCGTTAACACTTATGGAGCAAGAGCGAGATGGAGAGAGCTTGGGATCTTGTGAAAATTCCCGCTTGTGAAAATAGTAATCCACAATTTACCAATCTAGAAAACTTCACAAAAAATAATACTGTATCAAACTATATCACTAAACTATAGGACTTAATTGTGGTTTTGTAGAAAAGTGCGGCTCTTTGCCCTCCCCTCTCCTCTACCCGCCGGATGATAAATTTTTATCCAGTCCACGAAGTAAAAACTAAAAGTGTAATAAGTACAACTCCTGATACCCAAATATATTCCCACATAACGTTCTTAAAGAGCCTCCTGTCGAACCACACCTGAGAAAGCCCTATGATAGTATAAAAAAAACCGGTTAGAAATATTGCTAGTACTGTAGGTGTTGATGGCCAAAACCATAGAATACCTGCAACCTCCAGGATCATAAGGGATAAGATTGAAGACCACTGGATATTTATTGATAATTTTTTCTCAAATGAATGGCTCCAGATAGAATGAAGAACCAAAGGAAAAGTATATGCAGTTAAGAAAAAAATGTAAAGAAAAAAGTTAAGATGCAAAGAAAAAAGCACATTTGATAAAAAGAAAAAAGACAAGAGAGACATTATAAACGATACAGTACGGGCAGATGAAAGAAGTGCAATTGTCCGGATAGAAGAAACTGTAAATATATTCTCACTTAGGAATAATGAGTACAAACCTATTCCATAAAGTGTTGTGGTAAATATTCTTGTAAGATATCTGGCTGGAACCAGAAAGAAAAAAAGACCAAATGCGAGACTGAAAAAAAACGGAAGTATGAAAATCTGCCAAAAGAAATTATCCTTTAGATCCTGATAAAGAGCGGCAAATAGAAGTATATCAGTCAAAACTGCGAGAGTAAAAACAGTATAAATTCCCGATTTTCCAAGCAAGTGCTCGGAAGCAAACATCCCCAAAGAAAGAAGAACAACTGAAAAAATAAACCTCTCTCTCTTACTTAGCCCCAGTAATGTTTTTACCGCTCCCCTTCCTTTAAGCTTTGCTTTTCTTCTGAAATTCATTCCTATTCTAAATTAGAGTAAACATTTTGAACATCATCTAAGTTATTTACTGTATCTATGAAATTTATTATCTTACCCAATTGCTCCTCATCCCCCACCGTAGCCTTAACATTAGGCTTCCTCCACAATCTTGCATCCGTAATGTTAAACCCCTTATCAGATAGATCATTTTTTACTTTCGCAAGATTCGAAACGCTTGTGTATATGGCTACTTCCCCATCCGCATCCTCAACATCATCCGCTCCGCTCTCAACCGCCGCTTCAAAAATCTCATCATATGACTTTCCGTCTTTATCAATTGTGATTTTTCCAAGCTGAGAGAATTGGTACGATACGGAACCGGGCTGGCCAAAACTGCCTCCGGATTTATTAAATATGTTCTTTATTTCAGAAGTTGTTCTCTGAACATTATCAGTTGCCGCCTCAACTATCACAGATACACCACCGGGCGCAAAACCTTCATAGATAACTTCTTCCATATTACCCGCTTCTTTGCCAGTCGCTTTTTGAATAGCCCTTTCAATATTTTCCTTGGGCATATTGGAAGATCTTGCGGAATCCACTGCAAGACGAAGTCTGAAGTTTTGAGTAGGATCAGTTATTCCCCCGCCCTGTTTTATAGCAATAACTATTGCATTTGATAGCTTGGTAAAAGTAAGACCTTTCTTGACATCGGTTTTTGCCTTCTGTCTTTTTATTTGTGACCACTTGGAATGTCCACTCATAAGCACGCTTACAGACTACAGACTACTGACTACAGCTGTAGACGGTAGACCGTAGACGATAAGCATCATTATAATCTTTCCACCTTGACATTTGCAATAAACAGTAGTAAAATTTTCGACATCGTATCTTCATGATTTCACTAAAAACAAAAGCCATTCAAACTGCACTTTCAGGCAACTGGGAACAAGCAATAACAATAAATAAGACTTTAATAAAAGAAGACCCAAGCGATATTGACGCACTTAACCGCCTGGCATTTGCATTTTCAATTATCGGAAAAGCAAAAGACGCAAAATCTACTTACCAAAAAGTTTTAAAGCTTGACGTTCTGAACACTCTTGCACTTCGAAATCTTAAAAAACTGGACGGAAAGAACGGTCAAATGACAAACGGTTCAAATTTTCAGGTTAACAATACTTTTATTGAAGAGCAGGGAAAAACCAAAATAGTAGTACTTATCAATATTGCTCAACCCTCAGTTATCAATTCCCTAAGAACCGGACAAACGCTCGAGCTTTCCATAAAAAGGCTTAAGATTTTCATGCTGACGGAGGATAATAAATACATCGGGGTTCTTCCTGATAACATAGGCAAAAGACTTATCAAATTTATAAAAGCAGGCAACCAGTATGAAGCCTATGTCAAATCAGCTCTTGACCATCACATGATTGTTTTTATAAAAGAGGTCAAGAGAATATCAAGGTTTAAAGACCAACCATCTTTCCTATCAACTTTGGAAAAAACTCTGGACTTTGATAAGAAATTAAAACCTAAAGACTCTGATCAGGATGAAGACGAAGAATGATGGTCACTTGAGAAAAGCACTTTCCCCTGGGCTAATTCCTCACTTGCCTTCTTAACTTCTTTCTTGTGACTGTTCAAATTTTTCAAAGACCAAAGCGCTGACAGAAAAGATACTAAAACAATAAATATTACAACTCCTATAAAAAACATATTAGTATTTTGTTAAATTTTTGTAATCCTGACCTATAACCACAATTATATCACCGATTCCGCCCATCTTACCTTCTCTAAGCGGAAAATTCAATACTTCGGAAAGCCTTCCTGCAGTGTAGGACGAGTTTTGTGTATAAATTCCCGATTTCATATTTTTTTCTGAACTTGATACCAAGACCACGCTACCTCCTATGTTCGAAGCGATTCTTGAGAACCTATTGCCTATTCCCTGCTCTCCCGTATCATTGACTATTTGAATTGTTAACCTTTCCTGGGCAATTTTGGGATCTGAAAAAAGGGAGGAAAATATTTCATCCCTTTGGCTCTCGGCAAGCTCTTTGGGGATTTCTTTTCTTCTGATATCTTTTGGATTTATTGTTTTTGACATAAGAAGTATACGGATTCCATCATAAGTATTTAAGTTGTTTTTGCTTCGGGGAATCCCAAAGAAAATATCTGAAGTAAGTTCTCCTGCCGGTTTCTCAAAATCAAGATCTTCAGAGTAATAAACTGACGATACCGGAATTTCCGAAAATTTATAAACATCCCCCACTTTTTCTTCAAGCTTTATGACTGATATAGAATTTTTATCCTTGTGATATGTAATAATTTCGTTTTCTTTGCTATTTGAAACAAAAATAGAAAAAGTAGGACCTTCTGCGAACTTACTGCTTTTTACTACCAAAAGGACTTTCACAAGAATTGAAGCAAAAATCGCACAGATAATTAAAGCAAAAAAAATTAATGCAAGCGAAGTATTCCTGCCGGATTTTTTTTTCTTCCTCATCTACTCTTCTTTCTTTTTCTTGGAGATTATTTCGGGCATGACATATGTAGGAGCCGAGGAAAAATTGGTTATTTTCTCACCGTCTTTTTTCTTTTTCTTCTTTTCACCTTTGTAGAATCCGCCAAACTTAGCCATACAAACTCACCATCCTTTTGCGAAAATTTTCAAACATAAAAAAATCGTATCAATATTAGCCCAATAAATCAAGCTTAGTCAAGAAATTAGATAGCTCTGTAGGAAGAGGGCTTTCGAAAGTTAGTTTTTCTAAACTTGTGGGATGCTGGAAAGTAATCTTTGAAGCGTGGAGAAAAAGTCGGTTTAAAAATTTCCTGTCATTTCTTCCGACTTTTCTTCCCGCGTAAAGTGGGTCTGCAAAAATCGGATGATTAATATATTTCAGATGCACTCTTATTTGGTGCGTTCTTCCGGTCTTGGGTCGCAATCTTAAATAAGTGAGCTTCTCATCGTTAAATTTATAATAATTTATCACTTCGTAATTCGTAAGAGCATCGCGTCCGCCCGCAATTACTCCAAACTTTGTCCTGTTATACGGAAGCCGGCCTACAGTTGCGCTAATTTCTCCAACCCCCAGTTTTACTTCCCCATGCGAAAGAGCAAAGTATTCTTTCTCCACTTCGCGGCTTTTAAACTGGTTTTTTAATTTCAGGAAGCTTTGCGGATTCTTGGCGATAAGTAAAATCCCAGAAGTTTCCTTATCTAATCTATGAACGACTCCTCCCCTACTTCTAAACTCTTCCTCTATATCCTGGTCATTCGTAATCCTTGATTCGTAATTCGTAATTCCGAGTTTTTTTTCAGCCCATTCCTGTATCGTCTCCCCTTTTGCAGACTCGGCGTTGTTTACTACAACTCCCCAGGGTTTTTCAATTACGAAAAGTTCTTCATCCTCGTAAATAATTTTAATTTCCATTTATCTTTTCCTTGATTTTATAAGTTTCTCCGCTCTTACAAAAAATACCAGGGAAAGAATAATAATCAGAAGATAAAGATAGCTCTCCACTTGCCTCAGAAACAGCAAGTTTGAAAATTTAGAAATTACTTCACTAGCAAGAGAAATTATTCCGAAGATAAAAAAGAAAATAAGCGAAAGGCTTCCATCCCGCAAGCTTCCCTTAAGGAGAAGCTGATAAAAATATTTTATGAAAATTATTCCTAAAACTAGGAATAAAACGGAAAGACCCAAAGATATGAAATCTTTTCCTTTGGTCAAAACAAAATATCCCAGATATCCAAATGGAAGGCTTACCAGAAAACTTAGTGAAAAGAAATCAAAAATTCTTCCGGTGGGAAGCCTGCTCTCGCGGGAGTAAAATATGAGAAAAAGTATCCCAAAGATGACACCACCAGAAAGTGTAAGCCCCGGAAAATAAGGAAATAGAAAAAATGCCAGAGGGTTTAAAAACATTTTCGGAGAATGAATAATTACAAATACTGTCCTTGAAAACAAAAGTCCTATGAGAAAAACCAAGAAGAAAAGATTAAATATCCTATCCAATGAAACATCTTTACGAAGAAGTGTGAGATCATCGCGCGACAGAAGAAAAAGCGTAAAAAGACTTACAAAAAGGCAAATTGCAAGAACTATTATAAAAAAATTCATATTAGTCAAAAACCCAGAAAAATATTCCAAGTAAAAGCAGTGATACTCCTGCTCCTACAAGAACTGCGACTGTACCCAGGATATCAGCCAGTCCTCCAGCAAGAATTACAGGAAGAAAAGAAACCGCTCCAATTAATGCATTGAGAAACCCGTAAATTCTCCCCCGCATCGACTCATCTGTTTCAAGCTGAAGAGTGGTGTTCGATGGCGCAAATACAAGAGAGATTGCAAATCCGATTACAACTGCCATAACTATTACAAAATGAAGAGGCGTAATGTGAAATAAGTCAGGCATGTTTTTATTAAGAGCTATGAAGAACCCCTTCTCCATCGCTAGATTTACCAGTGAAAAAAATATAAATGTCACTCCTGTAATCATAAACCCAAGACTTGAAAGCCATTTTCTGTTGAATTTTTTCCCAAAGCCTCCGAGTGTTAGGGCACCAAGTCCCATCCCAAGCGCAGCAGGAGTTATGAGTATCCATGAAAGGCTTTCAAGCCGTATCTTAAGAACTGTGGCAGCATATCCCGGTACTAGAACCGCAAACATAAATATCACAGCCTGCGCAATTGTAAGCATAACAAGCGCATGCATTACTTTTCTGGTCTTTCTGATAAAATCGAAGATTTCCCTCGCTTCGTTCCAAAATGATGGCAGAGCATTCGAAGCCTCAGGATTAATTTTTTTCTTTTTAGGAATTTTGATAAAAAGTATAACTAAAGCGCTTATAAAAAACAGTACGGATAGGAATACAAAAGTATTTGTTTTTCCCAAAAGAAGAATAACAGGACCGGATAAGATATATCCAAAAAGCGTTGTCCCGTAAATTCCAAAAGAAAAAATCGCGTTCGCCGCCAGTAGATGGTCTTTTTTTACAAGCTTCGGTATTATAGAAGACTCTGCAGGAAGGAAAAATTGTGTAGCAACAGCGACTAGAAAAGTAAGTGTATAGATAAGTCCTATATGAAGATCTGAAAAGAAAAAGGGAATGAGAAGTAATCCGCGCAGGAGATTTGTGATGAACAAAACCCGTTTCTTATTCCATCTGTCAACATAAACACCTGTTATAAAACTGAAAAGAAGTGCCGGAATAGTAAACGAAAGTATTACCCCTGAAACCGCGGTATTTGAACGTGTGAGCTCGTAAATTACAAAAATCAAAACAAAATGCTGCATGTTAAATGCAAGTTGGGAGAAGAATTCCGAAATCATGAGGAGAGAAAATGGGCGCTGCCGTGCAACGGAAAGCATGTCGTTACCTCTTATTGACCGTCTTATGAATTCCATATCAAGCCTTTTCGGTATATTGACCAGTCCTCGTATCAACACTTATCATATCCCCTATTTTTATAAAAAGGGGAACTTTGGTTCTGACATTGTTTTCCAAAACCGCGTCTTTAAATACATTCGTAGCGCTATTCCCTTTCACCGAAGGACCGGTTTCAGCGACTGCTAATTTCATCTTGGGCGGCAAATTTAGGGACAATGGTTCGTTTTGAAAAAAACTTATAGAAAAATTCCCACCTTCTTTTAAGAATTCGTGTCCCTCTATTTTTTCAAGGGAAATTTCAACCTGTTCAAAAGTGACAGGATTCATGAAATGCGCGCTTTCATTGTCTTTGTACAGAAATTGAAGATCCTTCTTATCAAGTCTTACGTCATTGACCTTTGCACCATTTATAAAACTCTTGTTAACTGTAGCACCACTTTTAATATCTCTGATTTTTACTTTTATGTTGGCACTTCCCCGCCCCATTTTTATATGCTCGTAGGATAGAACCTGAAGGAGCCTGCCGTCTTCTTCAAAAACCACACCTGAGCGCAAATCCGTTACTGATATCATAAAAGTTAATTTTACCAAGAATAAGAAATGAATTCCAGCGGTATTAGCTGCGCTCCTTTAGGAACTTTGCAATCTTTTCTCCGTCTCTTTTAAGCCATATTGCATTTGAACGAATCTGCTCAAGTGCTTGAGCTATAGTTCTTTCAATTCCAAGAGCCGGATTTTTCTTAAAAAACTCCTCAACATCCTTTGCATCTTTTTCAGTCACAAAATTTTCAGCAGGTTGGATAAATCTTGCAAATAAATGTCCGCCTTCAAAGCGTTTTGCAATTTCTTTCCACTGACTTTTTAAGAAATCCCACGCAACATATCTTCCCCATGGATTCGCCCAGACAGCGCTAATTGCTTTTAGTAAATCCTGTGACCGCGCTCCTTCTGATAAGGAAAGTCTTAATGCTTTTCCAAGTAGAATATCATCCCTGAATGAACAAAGCGCACGTAAAACTCTATCTTTTTCTTCCTGAAGTGAAGTATCCTTATATAGTTTTTCTAACTTAGAGTAATCGGAAATCCCACCATTTTCAGCGACAAGTCTGTAGGCAGTTGCGCGCAAATCAGGATCAATTTTCTCATTTTTTAAAACACCACTAAAAACTTTTTTAGCTTTAGTTATGGTTTCTTTATCTCCAGCGGTTCCCATCGCATATATTAAAACTCCGCGCATAAGAGTAATCGCATGCGACTCACTTGCCTTCCTACTCCATCCTATTTTTTTGACAATATTCTTAAGAATTCCTGCCATGTACTTATTAAATTCCGGATAGTAACTCTGCCCGTACAGAAGTTTTGATAATTGCAAAAGGTCCGAGGCAATTTCCATCCATACAATATAACTGTCATCGTTTTTATAAGAAGAACTAATTCTTAATGCATCAGCTGTGGACATTTTCCCTGCCTGAGAAAGCGCGAATACGTCTCTTACTATCCCAAATCTATCCTCCTCTGATAAAGTTTTATTCTTAATCGGTTTTTCCAGCTTTGCTAAATAATTTGGCGGATATGAGACTCTAATCAAACTTTTTTCTCCTGAGTTGAATTTTATCCAGTTGTTTGTTTTTGAACTAATAATCTTCTTCTCATCTTTAAGAAGAAGATACTCCTGTTTTTTCCTTTCAGAAGTTATTAAGCTTACCGGGATCATCCACAAAGTCTTATCTCTCTGTTTTATAAGCGGGCTTGAAAAAAACCTCTCCTGCGAAATTTTTAATTTTTTATTTTTGATATTTAATTTTATTAACGGGTATCCAGGCTTTCTTATCCAATTCTCCATAATTTTTCCGACAGGTTTTCCTGAAACTTTTGACAGCGCGTCCCATAGATCTGTGGTCGAAGCATTTGAGTAAGAATGTTTTTTAAGATAATGAGAAAGTCCATCACGGAAATCCTTTTCTCCCAAATATTCGGCGAGCATTCTTATAATTGTTGCTCCTTTTGAATAGCTTACTGCATCGAATATCTCGCTGATTTCCGCCGGATGATTTACCGGAACTTCAACAGCGTGAGTGTTTAAAAGCCCGTCAAGTAATAATGCGCGTGAATGGTCCATGAAAACAAATTGCGTCCAGACATTCCACTTCGGGAAAATATTATCAACAGCTAAGTACTCTATGTAAGACGCGAAGCCTTCGTTGAGCCACAAATGCGTCCACCATTCCATCGTCACCAAATTTCCAAACCACTGATGTGCAAGTTCATGCGCAATAACTAGAGCTACCCATTGCTTGTTATGAGTTGATGTATGCTCCTCATCCACAAGGATTGCTGTTTCTCTGTAAGTCACCGCTCCCCAATTTTCCATCGCACCTGCTGCAAAATCTGGAATTGCAATCATATCAAGGACCGGCAATGGGTAAGGAATTTTAAAATATTTGCTATAAAAAGAAAGAGTCTTTACCGCAACATCAAGCGCAAACTCTGCCTGCTTCTTTTTCCCGGGGGTTACAAAAACCCGGACCAAAACCCCTTCTTCTGTTTTTCTCTCAATATATTCGAAATGCCCGACAATAAATGCCAGAAGATAGCTTGACATCTTAGGGCTAGGCGCAAATTTTACGATCTTGTATCCGCCTTCGTGCTCCAAAACAGTCTCTTCAATAGTATTTGATATGGCGGTTCTATCACTTGGAATCTTAAGAGTTACATCAAATATCGCTTTGTGCGCTGGCTCATCAAAGCATGGAAAAGCCCGTCTAGCATCGGTTGATTCAAACTGAGTAACTGCCATGTGATGAATTTTTCCATCAATCTCATATTTACTTCTATAAAACCCGCGCATTTTATCATTCAAAATTCCTGTAAAAGATATTTTAAGAACTCCCTTTCCTTCTGATAAATTTTGCGCAAAATCAAACCTAACCGTCTCCATTTTGGGATCATATGAAACTTTCGCCGGAAGAACTTTCCTGCCTCTTATAAATTCCGCTTTAAGAATCTCAATTTCTGCGCAGTGGAGTATCATAGAGTTTATTTCTTTGGTAATCTCAAGAACAATCTCTTCTTCCCCATCAAAAATAAAATTATCAAGATCCGGAGCAAGATGTATCGAATATCTTTGTGGAATTACGTGTTTTTCAAGCCTGACATTAGTAGCTTTTTTCTTCATATTTCTTGCCTAGA
>JBBTVO010000003.1:0-55284 GCA_038063195.1 Patescibacteria group bacterium | reverse complement strand
ACGTGTTTTTCAAGCCTGACATTAGTAGCTTTTTTCTTCATATTTCTTGCCTAGATATAGCTGAGAGTATATAATACAAGTTGCCTATGGGCAAGTGGCGGAACGGTATACGCGGTAGTCTCAAAAACTACTGGTCGCAAGGCCATGAGGGTTCGACTCCCTCTTTGCCCACAAATTTTATAACTTGACTTGCGAATATAAATGCAAATAAACTGTACTTAGTGGATCCAGAAACAAATAACGCTCCTCAAGTAAATCAAGAAGTCCCCGCTCAACCCATTTCGCCAAAAAAATCTTCAATGATTTTAGAGATTTTCTTAACTACGCTTTTTTGGTTTACCCTATCTATTATTGCCAATCTAGTTATATATAATACCCCTCTAATTGTAGCTGGTAATACAGTAATCGAAAACTTTGGGAAATTAATATTAATTAATCAAATCTTCATTCCTTTAATTATAGTTGCTCTTGTTTTGAATTTAATGCAATTTTTTTTAAGACCTGTCGCCAAAATTATTATAATTTTATATCCAATCTTGGCTGTAATCTTGTACATTCAAAGTTTCTTTTCGATCGGCAAACCCTGTTTTGGCGTAGGATGTCTCGTCCTGATGCTCGAGCATGGCTTACCTACTTTATTGTCTATATCGGTTTTGCCTCTGGCGTGGGTCCGAATTAAAAACAAAGATTTCTATTTCAGATCCATCTTTTCAAAGAGCCTCATTCCTGGTTTAATAATCTTAGTTATAACTTTTATTTTAGGTTCTGTAAGTTTTTTTCCGCTTGGTAATAAACTGCGCCTGGAATCACAAGAATATAAAAGAGTTCAGTCAGTAAATGCAACAATACTGTCCGATTTTAAAGCCAAATATAATCCGCTATCTCCCACCTATCTTCCGCGCAATGTTTTACCGAAAACTCTAGAAGAGCATTTTAAAAATAGTAGTCTAGAAAAATTTTATTTTTGTGGACCAACGACTCCTGAGGACGGAGCTTTTGAAATTCTTCAAATCCCAGTTGAAAAAAAGATAATATACAAAAATGGACTATTTAAAGATCCCTTTCAGTTTACTGGGGGTCAATGGGATAATTGGGTCAAAGTCGTTGATAAAGTTGAGGTTCTTGGAAATCCTGCTTTGATCATTGAAATGTACAATGGCCCACCAGAATCTTGGCTGGGAACCTCAGATTTCTATGAAGCTTCAAAAGCTTCTGTTCTAAAACACAATCAAGAATTTAGGCTTACAGCGCGTCAATTAATCTGGGAAACACATAGCTTACAAATTATAGTAGGCAATCAACCTCAAGTAGAAAGTGCTTGCATATTGTCTGAAGAGGAGCTTATAAAAATCGCCGAGTCTATGAAGACACTTTAAGCTGCGTTCAGTGAAATTTAGGCTGATTTCTGGTAAAATATAGAGTCTCCATGGAAGTTATTAAGAGAAATATCAAAAAGCTTAAAGTTGGGAAAAAGCATCTTGATTGGGTCGCAGGCGCCCTTTCTATTCCCGTGCTCTTGACAGTAATTATTTTAAATTTGAGCAATCTCAATTCTCAGAAGAAAAACCAGCCTGCGCCATCACCAGCAGAAAAAGTTATAGTAGTCCCGCAGAATAATAGTGAGTCAACTCCGCAAGCTCAGCCCACAAGTACTACTTGCAAAAAAGAGATTGGGCCAATTTCTATTACAAATCCCAAAGAAGGAGAAATAGTTGATAGCAATCCTGTTTACATAACTATTAAATATAACAATCCTGAATATTGCTCGGTTGTCTGGTCATATAGAATAAATGGAGGTTCGTGGTCTGAATACAATAGCAATTCTCCAAGTCTTTATAATCTGCCCAACGGAAACGTAAAATTTGAACTCCGCGTGCAAAGCACAGTTTCCCAAGATACGGATACACTTACAAGAAATTTTGTTTATCAAGGAGAATCTTCTACTTCTCCTACTCCTCAACCAACGATTACTCCATAATATCGTGTCTAAACTTGAAATACTGCTGGACAATTTCTCTAATATTTAAGATAATTGCTCTTATGGTAGAAAAACATGGACCGAACATTGATGATCAGGCTTTCACTGCTCCTTTAGCAGAAATTCAGAGAAGAAGAGATCATGCTAACAAAGTAGCTCAATCCGTTGACGGAAGTGAAAATCTTGCAGAAGCAGCATTAAATATCGCATTTGCAAGAAAAACTATTAAGCTTCCGCCTTCATCCAGCCAATAATAACAAAGAACCTTACGAATAAGGTCCTCTGTTATTTAATTTTACTAGTAAAATTACACTCCTGGTGCTCCTGTTCCGCCGCCCATATTGCCTCCTCCGTTTCCGGAGCTTTGATCATCGGCCGGCACTGGATTTGTTGGCTCTGATGGCGCTGGGTTTGGATTCTGACTTTGATCTCCGCCCATTGGCGTAGTCGGTTCTGCTGGTGGCGGCATTGGATTTGGATTTTGATTCTGATCACCTCCTCCGCCTGCTCCGCCTTGATTTTGATTTGGATCCATTAATTATTCACCCCCTTTCGAAAAAATAGCAACTAGATATTTAGTAACTAGCCACTAGTTTTGAAATGTATTCTACTAATTCCTAATCGCTAATTGCTAGTTGCTAATGGCTACTTTATTCTTCTCTCTTTCTTTCCGTATTATAAAATCTTATCCTATCTCCTTTGAAAAGTAAATCTATCTCCCCTGTTGGTCCGTTTCTATGCTTTGCAATAAGAAGTTTTGTAGGAATTACGTTTCCCATGGCTTCTTCCATACGGTATAAAAACATGACAACATCTGCGTCCTGTTCGATTGCTCCGCTTTCCCTTAGATCCGCAAGCTGAGGCTTCTTCTCTCCTCTATGCTCAACTGCACGTGACAACTGGGAAACCGCAATTACAGGAATCTTAAGTTCTCTTGCTAAATTTTTTAGAGACTGTGAAACAATAGAAACTTCCTGAACCCTATTGTCATAACGCCTTCCGGGGTCTACCAGCTGAAGATAGTCAACGATTATAAGTCCGACTTGGCGCTCAAGCTGAAGGCGTCTCGCACGGGTCCGTATCTCAGACACAGATGCTCCGGGCGTATCATCTATATATATAGGTGCATCGGCCAAAATCCCCATTGCTTCTGAGAGTTTGTTAAAATCCGATTCTGATAATTTGCCTGTTTTTAATCTCCATGCATCTACATCCGCCTGTCCGACCAGAAGTCTGTCAACTATCTCCTCCTGACTCATTTCCAAGGAAAAAATCCCCACAGGGATTTTTTCTGTGACTGAAACAAACTGAGCAATATTTGCAATCATTGCTGTTTTTCCCTGCCCCGGACGCGCCGCAAGAACAATCATGTTTGACTTCTGCATTCCTGAAAGAATATTGTCAAGATCTACAAATCCCGTTTTAACTCCGCGCATTCCTACCCCACCCTTATGAAGCTCATCTATTCTGTCGAAGCTCTCCGCAAGCATTTCTTTAAGAGGCACAAATCCCTTGACACCGCTTCCCTGCGAAATTGAAAATATTACAGACTCTGCTTTATCAAGAAGCTCTTCTGACTCCTTGTCTTCCATAAAACCCATCTCAGTAATCTGCCCACCAAGTGTAATTAGAGACCTCTTCACCGCATTTTCTTTTATAATTTTTGCGTAATGCTCTACGTTGGCGGCTGTGGGAACTGTTTCGACTAAATCCGTTAAGTATGACGTATCAATTTTATCCTTAGTCTTATTTGCCTTTAGCTCGGATTTTAAAGTCAGGAGGTCAATTGGCTGTCTTTTCTCATAAAGCGCAAGCATTGCCAAATAGACTATTTCGTTTGTAGTATTGTAAAAATCAGAGGATGATACGATTTCAGACACGACTCCAATCGCGTTCTTATCTATTAATATTGAACCCAATGCGCTCTGCTCAGCCTCTTCGTTGTGCGGAGGAACTTTTACTCCTGCCATATAAATAACTTATTTTAATAAAACCACTTGGGGGTCTGCCGGCAATTTATCTGCTGTCTGAGAAAACTTAGAAACTGTCTGATGCTCTTTACCCAGAAGCTTTACTGCGCCTTCGGATTTCTCGCCGTACAATACACTTACGCTCGGTTCAAAAGATGAAACCAAAGACTCTTTAAACTCCCCGTCTACGTTAAGGACTAAAATATTGCATGACCCCATATCCTGCTCTTTTTCAGCCCCTTTGGTATTGGTCAGGAAAATATTGAGCCCATCTATATTTAGGGAGTAAAAGAAAGTTCCGTTTACTTTTACAGATGTAATTCTTGCTCCGCCGACTTCATAGCTTCCCTTTCCTTTTATTATTACCCGAGCTTCCACAACTTTAGAAACTTGAGAATCTGAATCTTGGCTATCTTTTATGAACAAAACCGCGTCCGCAGGAGTTTTTGGCATGGAAGATGTTGGATCAACTATAAAACTGACATTCTTTCCTTTAATCCTTATTGTACTTCTGTCTACCACTGAAATTTCCATGTAACTCATCCTATCATAGATATAAATTTCTTGACAAGTGGTTCTTTTTGTCTTATTATGCCTGTATCCAAAATGAAGACTGAAAGAGTCATCTTATCCTTTATTGCTGTGCTTGTAGGAATTCTTGTAACCGGCTCGGCATTTTATTTATATCAGGGGACTAGAAAATCTCCCGAACAAAAAACAAAGACAATAATAATATCAGATCCAATCCCTACGCCGTCGCAAAGCGTCCAACTTAGCATAAAGAACCCAACAGACGAAGGAGTTTTTTCAAAAAAAGTTATATCGGTTGAGGGGACTACCGAGAAAGACGCAACTATTGTAATAGTTACGCCCGTAGATCAGGAAGTCTTAACACCAGCATCAAGCGGAAATTTCTCAACTACTGTAAATATTGACGATGGAGAAAATTTTGTCGAAATAACAGCGATTTCCCCAAGCGGTGAGGAGACCAAAATGACAAGAACAGTGACTTTTTCAAGCGAAGATTTTTAAAATGAAAAGAATTCCAATACTTTTACTCATAATATCTTTATATCTTAATAGCTTCTCTATGTCTTCTTCCTATGCTATATCCCCCACGCCCAAAACCACACCAAGAGTTACATCTACTCCATCACCCAGTCTTATACAGAAACAGATCAACTCCCTTTCAAGTAAGATCGCATCCCGCGTGGCACAGTTAAAGCTTGTAGAGAAAAAGGGAATCATGGGAGAGGTTGTAAATGTTTCAAATACGCAGATTACGCTCAGTGATATTCATGAAAATACTAAATTTATTGATGTTGATGAGTTTACGCAGTTCAGCTCCCCACAGACAAAATCTTTTGGCATATCAGATATAAAAAAGGGTGATAAAATCGGCGTACTTGGCCTTTATAACAAAGAGTCACGAAGAATTCTCGCAAGGTTTATCGATGAAATTGATCTTCCTCAGGTTATGCATGGAGTAGTTTCAAAAATGGATACCAAAAATTTTACTCTTGTCCTGACGGATTTGGATAATAAAACCCACGACGTCAACGTGGAATCATCGACGAGAACATTTTCATATGATCGGGATAAAAAAGAGCTCGTAAAATCAGGGTTCTCAAAACTTGAAATAGGACAAACAATTGTAATTGTAGGATATCCGGGCAAAAATAATTCAGGCCTGCCTGCCGGTCAGGCAGGTCTTTTTGAGGCATCCCGTATAATTGCGCTTCCCGATGTTACTTCAAATATAAAAGTTGAGGCAACAACTGGAACACCTACTCCCACTTCAAAAGTTAAAACTACCAAATCCCCTGGGCAATAATGGACAAGCTAAGGAAAGTTCGTGAAATTATTTCAGAGAACAAACTTGATGCCGTACTTATTTCCTCAGTCTCTGATATTGTTTATCTTACAAATTACAATGGGTTTTCGTATCTGGAGCGCGAAGCATTTCTGCTGGTCTTGGCTCAACCCCAGGGGTTGAAGCACAAAACCCCTGGGGTTTATGGATATATCTTAACCGATGGAAGGTATTCAGAAGCGGTCTCCAGTATTCCTCATTTCAAACTTCTAGAAATCTCATCAGATAATTCCTTTGAGAATATCCTCAAAAATCTATCTGCGGAAATCAAAAGTATTGGAGCTGAAGAGACTGACATAAGCCTTGCAGAATACAAAAAACTGAAGAAATATTTCAGAGTTAAGCCTTTGAAGGATTTGCGAAATTTAAGAATTATAAAAAGTAAAGATGAAATTTCAAAAATAGAGAGAGCATGTGAGTTAGGAGATAAAGCGTTTGAATTTATTTTAAAGAAACTAAAAGTAGGCGTTACAGAAAAAGAAGTCGCACGTGAGCTCGAAATGTTTATCAAAAAGTCAGGAGCTGATATTTCTTTCCCTCCCATAGTTGCTTTCGGAAAAAACTCTTCAATGCCTCACCATAAATCGAATAACGAAAAACTAATAACTAATAACATTGTTCTGTTGGACTTTGGAGTTAAATTTGAAAACTATTGTTCGGATATGACTCGGACTGTCTTTTTCGGAAAGGCTGATGATAAATTTAAAAAAATTTACAATATCGTTCTAGAATCCCAACAAAAAGCAATCGAATCGTTGTATCATATATCGATATATAATACAATTAAAGCTTCTAGTATTGATAATATCGCCCGTAACTATGTTGTCGGACAAGGTTATCCGACAATTCCCCATTCTCTGGGACACGGAATTGGAATTGAAGTCCACGAAGCACCAAGTCTTTCACCAAAAAGTAAAGATATTCTAAAACCGGGAATGGTTTTCTCAATAGAGCCTGGGATTTATATTCCCGGCTACGGCGGCGTCCGCATCGAAGACTTGGCAGTTTTAGAAAATAGAGGCTTCCGTCTCCTCACCCATTCCCCAAAAAATCTTATTGAAATTTGATTATCAATGTAAGCTCTGCTATACTACTCATAATATGAGCATACTTTCTTTTAAGATTACCGTACATCATTCCGCTTTCTAAGAAGGCGGGATTGTTGTGTTCGTCGACCGCCTTTGAGGCGGTTTTTTTGTGGAAAGGAGGTGAAAGAAGATGGAAAAAAATAATAAAGAAAAAAGCTCACCGTTCTATGAGCTAAATTATGCAAAACTACGGGGTATTGTCCCCGCATCAATTCTTGATGCCAAAACTAACCAATATTTAATGACTGGATATATGAATGCGGAAGCCTATCGTCTAACTTTAGATAGGAATGAAGTAGTATTTTGGTCAAGAACTGAAAAAAAATTGTGGTTAAAAGGAGAAACATCTGGAAATAGATTAATCGTAGATAATATCAAAAAAGGATGTGAAGATGACATATTGGCTATTTATGTCGATCCATTGGGACCGGTTTGTCACAGAAATACATGGACATGTTTTGATGATCCATTAACCGCAGGCATAACGCGCGAACAAAGATTTGGCAGTGAATCAAAATGTCCATATTGCGGAAAATAAATTTATGATAACATACATATATTATGACTAAGGTTCAACCGAAGTTGCTTAAAGGGTTTCGGGATTTTCTGCCCGAAAAAGCCAAGAAAAGACAATGGCTGATAGATACTTTGAAAAAAGTGTTTGAGTCCTATGGCTTTGAACCTCTTGAAACTCCCGCTCTTGAATACGAAGAAGTTTTGCTCGGCAAATACGGCGATGAAGGCGATAAGCTTATGTACCGTTTTGAAGACAACGGCAAAAGAAAAGTGGCGCTCCGCTATGACCAGACAGTTCCCCTTGCAAGGGTTGTCGCCCAATATCAAAACGAGCTTCCGATGCCATTTAAGAGATATCAAATTTCAAATGTTTGGCGTGCGGAAAATACACAAAAAGGCCGCTTCAGAGAATTCCTTCAAATGGATACTGATGTAGTTGGCTCGTCCTCTCTCCTTTCTGATGCGGAAATTCTCGCAGTAGCTACAAAATCTCTAGATAAACTAGGATTTAGGAATTTCAAAATTTTAATTAATGATCGTTCTGTCTTCATGAATCTTGCCGACTCTAATTCACTATCTGGAAAAGATTTAATAATAATCACAAGGGCAATTGACAAACTGAAAAAAATTGGTGAAGAAAAAGTATTAGAAGAATTAATCTCAAACGGTTTTACACAAGAAAAAGCTACAAACATCCTGCAGTCTGTCAAAAATACAAAACCACCAGCTTACATAGAAAACTGTTCTCAAATTCTTAAGAATATTGGAATAGATGAGGAAAAAATTGTTTTTTTACCAACGCTGGCCAGAGGACTGGATTATTATACTGGTTTGATCTTTGAAATGGAGATTGAAGGATATGACGCCGGATCTGTTGCAGGCGGCGGAAGGTATGACAATCTAATCGGAATGTTTGCCGGCAGACAGGTTCCAGCCGTTGGCTTTGCATTCGGGTTTGACAGGCTCATGGAAGCATTAGAACAATTCGATCTTTTCCCAAAAAACTTATTTTCTGTGAAAGCTTTGGTTACAATTTCCGGCGATAAAAATAAATCTCTTGAAGTTTATAAAAAACTGAGAAATGAAAATATTCCCTGCGAACTGTATTTAAATGAAGAGGATAAGCTCGAAAAACAGCTCAAATACGCTGACAGGAAAAATATCCCCTACTCTATAATAGTTGATGGAAGCAATATTGCCTTAAAAGATATGGAAAAGCGAGAACAAGAAAACCTAGACATTGAAGAAATAATTAAGAAACTGAAATAGCCTACTCCTTTTCCTTAGAAGGAGCTGTTTTTACTTGAATATTCCTTGCAAGTTGCCTGTGTAAAGCCTCATTCGGAGAATCCACCACCATTCCTCCATATTGTCCAAAACCCATAGGCTGTCTCCATTTATCACCATCTTCGTCACTTCGGTAATATCCGATTCTATCTACATCTAGTCCCTCAGGATTATCTGCTGAATTTTCTCCCACAAAATTCTGCTCATTCTCGAAAAATCTATCACTAATAAGATTTGGGCCCAAGGTTTCTGCAACCATATATTTCGTAAGGAGACTATGATCTCCCGTTTTTGCCAGTCTTAAGCTCTTCAAGAAAACCTCAAGTCTTAATCTATCTGGAAATCTTTTTGGAAGACCTCTTTTCTGCTTTTCGTAAATCCCAACCATCGCATTCCAGTTCTCGAGATCATCAGTTATAAAACCTTCTTCTACCAACTTTTGTACAATTCTTATGCTTTTCCTGTACTCTTCAGCATGATTGCCATTTGCCTCTGGAAAAGCCAAAGTTTTTACTCCTACCGGCTCCTTAAATACTTCATCAATTTCTCTAATTATTCTATTAACCAGATCGAAAGAATATCCCGTAAGATCGACTATCTCATGCGTATTTGCACCTCTTTGAAAAAGTAATTTTATCCTTTGCTCCGCTTCTATCATATTAATTCTTGCCTTAAGAGTAAAAACAGGCTATAATTATACCACATGAAAACAGCAATTCATCCGCAATATTTTGATGCACAGGTTGTATGCGCCTGCGGCAATAAATTTACTGTGGGCTCGACCAAAGAGTCCATTCACGTAGAGCTTTGCTATAAATGCCATCCTTTTTATACTGGCGAGCAAAGATTTGTAGACTCGGCTTCACGGATTCAAAAGTTTCAGGACAAGCAAAAAACAGCACAGCAATATGTCGTAAAGAAAGCCAAAAAGACTGAAGAAAAGAAAAAGCAGGATCAAGGCCCCAAGACTCTCCGTGAGATGCTAATGTCAATAAAATAACCACTAGCCACTAGTTGCTAGTCGCTAGCCACTAGATTATGGATGATTACAGAAAAGTACAACTCGAAGAACTCACCCGCAAAATAGAAGAAACCAAATTTCTCCTAAGCGACCCTTCTATGGCAGACTTGGCGTCTGAGGAAGTAAAAGAACTGGAGGCGCAAAAACAGGCACTTGAGGAAGAACTTTCTCAGAACTCAAATGATTCCGAGGATCTGGATTATAGAAATGTAATTATCGAAGTTAAGGGTGCCGCAGGCGGAGACGAGGCCAAAATATGGGGGGAAGAACTTATAAGAATGTATATTAAATTTGCAGAAGTAAATAATTTTAAGGTCGAGCAGGTCGATGAAAGTGCGATAAAGTTATCCGGAGAAAATGCTTTCGGTTTTTTCAAATATGAAGCGGGTGTCCATAGAGTCCAGAGAACTCCAGCTACGGAAAAACGCGGACGCGTTCATACATCTACCGCAGTTGTCTCCGTACTTCCCCAGCTCGAAGATATTGACCTTCATATAAATCCGGGAGATATAGAATTTGAAGCATTTAGAGCCGGCGGCCACGGAGGACAGAATGTTAATAAAGTTTCAACCGCCGTAAGGATAAAACACGTTCCAAGTGGAATTGTGGTCACTTGCAGAACTGAACGCTCTCAAGGACAAAACAGGGAAAATGCCATGGGAATGCTTCGTGCCAAACTTTGGGAGCTTGAAGTTGAAAAGCAAAACAAAATAGCTTCGGAACTTAAATCCACTCAGGTGGGCAAAGGAATGCGCGCTGAAAAAATCCGCACATATAATTTCCCGCAGGACAGACTTACGGATCATCGCATAAATAAATCCTGGCACAACTTAGAAGGAATAATGGACGGAAATTTAGGAGAGATCCTAGAAGAGGTTAAGGAATTAGATAGTAAATAATTTTTATTTGCCAATCCGGTATCGAGTGTTTTTTTTTATTCGCCTTTTGGAGCGCAGTGCATGAGAATTGAATAAGTGCAACAGGGAGAATACCCTAACGGGAAAGGGGCCCGTTAAGAGAGTGAGATTTGAAAGCACGAGCACCGCTTGGCGAAGAGTTTCTGCTTCTCTTTTCGGAAAAAGAGAAGAAAAAGAAATATGAAGCTAATTTTTCAGGAAAAACACAAAGCTGAAGGAGACACCTACTCCTTTATTTTTAAACCCAAAACGAGGTCCGACCTTGTATGGAAAGCGGGACAGTACTTATTTTACACAATCCCAAACAATAATCCAGATAATAGAGGTGTGACCCGATACTTTACTATCTCCTCTGCTCCATTTGAAGGACATGTCGCAATTACTACGAGAATTTTTGATAAGCCCAGTACTTTTAAAAAATCATTGATGAAGCTTAAGTCCGGAGATGAAATAGAAGCAAGCGGTCCTGACGGACAATTCGTAATTGACTCCGATTTAATCGGAGTTGAGGATCCAAAGAGAAATTTTGTCTTCATTTCAGGAGGAATTGGCATAACTCCCTTCCGCTCTATTCTTAAACAAGCTGATCATGATGGACAAAAATTAAACGTAAAACTCCTGTATGGTAACCGAGACGAAGATTTCGTATTCAAAAGTGAGCTCGAATCATTTAGAAAAGACAATCCAAGCCTTAAGATCGAATATGTCATTTCTCCAAACCACATAGACAATTTAACAATAGAACAATTTAGCAATTCTTCAATTTTCTATATCTCCGGTCCTGCTCCTTTTGTCCGCGCCCTCCGCGATATAGCAAAATCCCAAGGCGTATCAAAAGAAAATATAAAACTCGACTCCTTCCCCGGCTATTAAGTTAGCAACTAGCGGCTAGCAACTAGTCATTAGTTTTGAGCTATTTTGTACCATTTTTGTATTATTGACAAGAGTTTCTTCTCAGGTGATATACTTATTCTCCATGAAAAAGAAAACTATTTCCTCCCAGACAGTCACAAAAACATATTTGAAGAAAGAGCTGGCTAAATTTGCTACAAAAAAAGACCTTGAAACAACCGAAAAGTCTCTTAAGTCTGACACCAGACTCTCAATATTTATGTCAGAGGACAGATTGGAACTTAAAATGGAGCAAAAATTAACTAAATTCAGGGATTCTATTATTACTGCAATTGATCCCCTACTTGCAGAGCTTGAGCAAAGAAAGCAAGACAGAGAGCTCGCGTCTGACCAAACCGCACGGCTTAGAAGTCAAGTCAGTGATCACGAAGGAAGAATCAAGACCCTTGAACAACCCCGACCAGCGTCTTAACAATTTTCATAACCCATAAACCTAGATAATCTGATATAATTAAAAAATGCCGATTGCTTCATATATTCAAAAATACTTTTGGGATATAGATCCTAAAAAAGCATCGCCAAGGAGTCATCCTGAATACTATATTAAGCGCATATTGGAGCTTGGAGATAAAAAATCTATTTTCTGGTTAAAAACGGTTTTTGGCAAAAAGAAAATCAAACAGGTTGTTTCGAAAAATCGTCTTTCCCCTAAATCTAAGAACTATTGGAAGATAAGTCTTTAAACATAATAAATGTTTGAAAATATTTTACTTCTTCAAACAAAGAATCTTCTTGAAAAATTAAAACCGGGTAATTTACCAGAAAAATCATATCTGGCCGGAGGAACAGCAGTTGCCCTCCATTTGGGGCACCGAAAGTCTATAGATCTGGATTTTTTTACGCCTTATGAGTTTGCAGAAAGACAATGGGAGGAGAAATTAAAAAAAGACCTCAGCCTTAAGCTGATAAAAAGAGACTGGCAGACTCTAATTGGAACTGTAAATGGAATTAAGTTTTCCCTATTTTCATATAAATATAAGCAAATTGCCGCTTTTGAATACTTCCTGGAGTTACCAGTGGCATCTGCTCCTGATCTTTGCGCAATGAAACTTGATACGATAATCGCAAGGGGAACCAAAAGGGATTTCATAGATATTTACTTTCTTTCACAAAAATTTTCTTTAAAAGAGATGTTCTCTTTTTATCAGAAAAAGTACGGTAATTTGGAAGAGAAAGAAATTATGATACGAAAATCTCTTGTTTTTTTTGAAGAAGCGGATGGGGATGAGATGCCCCAAATGCTAATCGAAACAGACTGGGAAGAAATAAAAAAGTGGTTTTTAGGTGAAGTGAAAAATTTAGGATAAAATCCGTACTCAGGCCTTCTTAACGCTGAGCTTCAACGCCAACTCTGCGTCTGAATAATACTTGACAAAGACTATAGCAATCCTAATCCCACCTCCGAGGTGGGATACCCTGTATTATTTGGGCACAAGAAGTGTTGACAGAGAGTTTTAAACTGTTATAAAATAGATATCAGTATGAATCAGGCAATTACCGTTTCTCCAAAAACAATAGAAGAAATTCTTGCTCGCCTTGACAAGCTTACTAGAGAAATAAAAGTTATTAAAACAAAACTTTTTGAAAAAGAGCCTCATTATGGAAGTGATGCTTGGTGGGAATGGTCTGATGAAAAAGCCTTAAAAGAGATTAAAGCTGGAAAAGGAATTAAAATAACTAACAAGAAGGAGCTCGACGCATTCTTTAAGAGTTTATGAACCTTGTTATCTCTCCGCGTGTTCGAAAGCAACTCTCTAAGCATCCGAAAAGCATCCAGGCGAAGGCAAAACGTCAATTCGATTTTCTTCTCGTAAATTACCGCCATCCATCTCTTCGGACAAGAAAAATGGGTGGTGGCGAAGTGTTTGAAGCAAGGATAGATATTCACTACCGTTTTACTTTTCAAGTTGAAAAAGATGAAATTTATATTCTTACTATTGGTCCTCACGATGAGGGCCTAGGAAAAAAGTGAAGTCTTAATCTTATCCGATCCACCCGGGAGGCTTCGGCCGATCATTTCGATACTAAAGATATTTTTGGGTTTGATGAATGTTTTAAGAAGAACGGATATATTCGTATTGGAATAGATAGAAAAAAGATAATCTAAAAAGATACTTGACAAAGACTATAGCAACTCTAATCCCACCTCCGAGGTGGGACAGCTTCGCTTTCTTTCGATGCCTTGACAGATATTGTTACACCAATGCTATACTAGTATTCACTATGAAAAGCAAAATAAGTTCCTCAGAGGCCATAACTAAAGAGTATTTAAAAAAAAGGCTAGCAAGGTTGGCAACCAAAGATGAACTAGGATCTTTAGGAAGAGGGATTGATTTTAAACTGGAAGGATTTAAAGAGGAAATTGATGAAAATGCGAAAAAATATCGGGATCAAATACTCACCAAACTAGACGGCGTGATGAGCGAACTGGAAACCAGAAGAGATGAGCGAGATCTTGAAACGCATCAATATTCAGAACTTAAAGATCAAGTCGACGACCACGAAGGAAGAATTAAAACCCTCGAACAAATCCAGCCCGCGTCTTAAAAATTTAGCAATTGGTTTAAGAAGCCTTGACTTAAAAAACTAAGATGCTAAAATAGAAATATGAAAACTTATACATTTAGAACCATCATTGAACCAGACGAAAAAGGATATCATGGATTCGCTCCTCTTCTCAGGGGTGTTCATACTATTGGTAAGACAATTGAGGAAACAAGAAAAAATCTGGATGAAGCAATTCAATGCCACTTGGAAGGATTACTAAAAGACAATATATTGCCACCACAGGAGCAAGCCATATGAAACAGAAAATTGTTGTTGATCCAAAAATTTTAGGGGGCAAGCCCGTAATTTCTGGTACTCGTATTCCTGTATATATGATCTTAGAACTTCTGGCAACGGGCGCTAGTGAAAAGAAAATTCTTAAAGATTACTACCCTCAAATCACAAAAGACGCTATTCTAGCTGCAGTAAAATATGCCGCCAAAACCGTTGCGGGAGAAGAGATTCACTTCTTGGATACGAAAAGAGATAAAATTCATATTGCCTCTCTTGAATGAAATTATTTTTCGATGAAAACGTTCCAAAAATTATCATCGATCACTTCAGATCGCTCCACATCGATCTAAAAACTGTTTATGAACTTCAACTTACGCAAGCCCCCGATCAGGAAATTGTCAAAAAATCCAACACCTTAAGACGTACGCTTGTTACTCGCGATCTGGGATTAATAAGAATCACTTCTTATGAAGATGCAACAAGGTTTGGCTTAATTCTAATTCGATATAGCGGAAATGTGTCTCAACGTCTATTAAATGTTTTTAGTAAATTTGTCAGGCATTGGAGAAACAAAACCCTTAAAGATACACTAGTTATCCTAAATCAAGATAAATATGAAGTTTTTAAAGGAAAGTTTCATGAGCATAGCTAAATCCAGCCTTAAAACGGGGCTTGACAAAGATTACAGCGCAGCTTCCGACCTACGAGGTTGGCAAGCTGGAACCTCGTAGGTCTAAATCTATAGGTCTAAGTTCGCACTAATCCCACCTCTAAGGTGGGCAACTCTTTACTTGCGAAGCACACTGCATACTTTACCAACTGGGTAGGAGAACCCGTGAAGAGGGGCTTGACAAAGACTATAAGATAAACTGGGACGCTTTGATAGCCACGGTACTCTTGATAAGCTGCCAAAATCCGTATATAATATTCTTATTATGTATAACTGGAGCGTGAACACATCGTTTCTTAAAAAAGACAAAAGGGCTTATGAAATCTGGAAGCTTGAGCAATTGATTAATTTTGGATTAAATGACGAGAAATTAAACACAAGCCAACTTATTAAGTACTGGAAGGAACTTAAGATTGACCCAAAAAGGCGAAAGCTTTTATCCTTTTGGCTATGGTCAAAACAATCTTAACTACGAAGCAAACAAGTCTTCTTAAACAGCTTTTTTTACAGACTGATATATTCTCTCATTTCTACTTAACCGGCGGTACTGCTCTTTCAGAATATTACTTACATCACAGATATTCGGAAGACCTTGATCTTTTTAGCGAAATGGAAGTAGATCCTTTTACTATTCAGATTATATTAAAGAAATTAATACCAATATTAAAAATAAAAAAAATAGACTTTCAACAAAGTTATAATCGTAATTTATTTTTTCTTCATTTTGAAAACGAAGTTATAAAAACAGAATTCACCTACTTTCCCTTCTCGGAGATAGAAAAACCTCATGCAGTTGATCACGTAATCGTCGAGAGCCTAATTGATATTGCTGTAAATAAAACATTCACGATTTACCAGAACCCTCGCAGTCGCGACTTTATCGACCTATACTTAATCCTGCAAAAAAAACAATGGAAGTTTGATAATTTGCTTCAAAAAGCCAGAATAAAATTTGATACACATATTGACCCGTTACAGTTGGGTCAGCAGCTTTTGCAAGTAACAGAACTAAAAGATTATCCACGTATGCTTCATAAAACCGCTCCTTCAGTCTGGCAAAATTTCTGGCTTGAAGAAGCAAGAAAATTAAAAAAAAAGGCACTACTCAACTAAAAGGCGGTGGGGCCTGACAAAGACTATAGCAGCTCTAATCCCACCTCCGAGGTGGACTTCCAATCCAAATACCGATTTCCCAACCTACGAGGTTGTGAGCCTGCAACCTCGTAGGTTGACGTTGGCAGATGTGAGTAAATTTTAACTGTAAATTTTAAAAAACTACTTGACAAAGACTATAAGATATAACTGTTCTGCCTCTTCTAGCAATTGGCTCAACTCTTTTCTTTTAAGAGATGTAGAAATTCCTCTAAGGAAATATTTGCCTGTCTAAGAATCGCCCGAAGTGTCCCCTTTGCAAGTGGTTTATTATGAAAGGGAACAACTGTTCTTCTTCCATCTGAATGCGCAAGCACAATATGGCTCCCTTTGCCTGGTCTTTTCATAAATCCTTCTTTTTGAAGCACACGCAAAATTATCTTTGTTTTTATTTGTGGCAATTTAGGCATATAGCCTTAAGGTGTTTTCTTTATGATAATTCTACGCTTGCGGTTGTAATAAATTCTCCATTAATTGACTCTAGGGGAATCTCTTGCCCATCTTCTCTTAATGACCTAACATAAACCAGTATTGCATCTTGCACATTCATCAATGCCTCCTCAATCGTATCTCCGTCTGTTGCAATACCTAAGAGAGGCACATACGCAGTGTAACAGGGCTTTCCCCTGCCGGTCCTTTCATCTGGTGTAATAACCACTCTATAATTTAAGATTTTCTTCTCCATGAATGTATCATACCAGAAGCCTTTATCCTTGACAAGGGTAAATACAAGTGCTTTCGGATTTTCGAGGTTCAACCTCGAAAGTGCTGTTGAATAAGCCCAATCTATCCAAAACCAATCCCCCCCCATGGAACGTTAAGAAAAATCTTGCATCAAGCGGAAATTTATGTTATTACTATTGGTCCTCACGATCTCACCCCGATCCACCCGGGAGGCTTCGGCCGTGAGCTCAGCCGAACGGTGGATTTGTAGCGGCACCTGGGGAAAATGCTACGAAAAAAGGGGTTGACAAAGACTATAGCAGCCCTAATCCCACCTCGGAGGTGGACTTCCGAATACTATTGACAACTTTCTGAATTTCTGATATTCTGATTCTATGATAAACACGCAAGGAACAGCAATAATAAGAGAAAGAGGACAATTAACTATCCCCGACTCAATCCGTAAGTTGGTGAATTGGGTTACTCCTTCATCAGCAGTTTCAATTTCTGTGATTAAACCTGACGAAATCATAATCAAGCCTCATCAGAAACAAGTTGACTGGAAACAGATTTGGGAAGGTATACGAAAAGCACGATCTATTCATGGGAAAGGAAGTAAAAGTGCTTCAGAATTTATTCAACAAGATCGCTTATCTCATTAACATGACCTCTTTAGTAATCGACACCTCTGTTGCTATAAAATGGCTCAATCAAGACAATGAAGATGATATTGATAAAGCGAACCTAATCCTGGAAAATGTAAGAGAAAAACAAGTTGAACTTCTTTGTCCGGAACTTCTAAAATATGAGATTGGTAATGCTCTTCTTTTTGGAAAAAAGATTGATCATGAAGATATTGGAGCATTAATGAAAATCTTCTATTCTTTGCCCATTTCTTTTATTACAATGAGCCAAGACATTGCGAATACTACATATAGCCTAGCACAAACATTAAAGATTACATATTATGATGCTTCATTTTTATCAATTGCAGAACAATATAATGCTATTTTGGTCACTGAAAATATTAAGCATCAAGGGAAATCAAAGCGAATTCAAGTAATTTCTTTAAAAGATTACCGATAAAACCTGCTTGATGTTTTTTCTACGGCTCGACCCGCGGGGTCGGAGCCCAAAAAAAACCACTTGACAAAGACTATAAGATATAACTGTTCTGCCTCTTCTAGCAATTGGCTCAACTCTTTTCTTTTAAGAGATGTAGAAATTCCTCTAAGGAAATATTTGCCTGTCTAAGAATCGCCCGAAGTGTCCCCTTTGCAAGTGGTTTATTATGAAAGGGAACAACTGTTCTTCTTCCATCTGAATGCGCAAGCACAATATGGCTCCCTTTGCCTGGTCTTTTCATAAATCCTTCTTTTTGAAGCACACGCAAAATTATCTTTGTTTTTATTTGTGGCAATTTAGGCATATAGCCTTAAGGTGTTTTCTTTATGATAATTCTACGCTTGCGGTTGTAATAAATTCTCCATTAATTGACTCTAGGGGAATCTCTTGCCCATCTTCTCTTAATGACCTAACATAAACCAGTATTGCATCTTGCACATTCATCAATGCCTCCTCAATCGTATCTCCGTCTGTTGCAATACCTAAGAGAGGCACATACGCAGTGTAACAGGGCTTTCCCCTGCCGGTCCTTTCATCTGGTGTAATAACCACTCTATAATTTAAGATTTTCTTCTCCATGAATGTATCATACCAGAAGCCTTTATCCTTGACAAGGATAAATACAAGTGCTATAATCCGATCCATCAAAAAAGCCACTTGACAATAACTATAAGATATAATAGAATACTAGCAATATGGCAACAGAAAAATACATAGGCTTGGGAGTTGCAGGAACTTTAACGATTGCAGGAGGAGCTATTGCTTGTGGTGGTGGAAACGCCGAAGGCCCTACTCCTGATGATATAAAAAGCCCAACTCCGATAGCTAGACTGACTGATAGTCCTATGCCTTCCCAAACAGACCCCAGAATTACTCCTTCACCAACATTAGCTCCCACACTTGAACCTACCTTAGCGCCCACACCTGAGCCCACATCAGTCGCAATAGAATTTAGTCCCGAATCAATTTTTAATCAACCTATCACACCAGCTGATATAAATACCATAAAATCCTTTGCGAATGCCTTCTATGAAGCTCACCCAGAGGCAAATGACATGAAGCTTGTCGATGGATCAATTTTCCCGAAGGAGTATCTAGACAATAACTTAAATAATTGCGAGCATGGAGATTTGAGCGACCCATCTCTCGTAGATGTCTTAAGAGAGGCGGGCTGTTTATTCGTAGTATCAAATATGTATAATCTGTATGCTGAGAATGAAATACAAGAATTTTTCCAAATAGCACGAGATGTTCGAAATTATTTTATTAGCAATTATCCAGAAAAACAGGAAAAATTTGACCTCGCACTCGTAGATAGAAACGTACAATAATTTCTCCTTGACATCAGGGCGTCACTCCCTATATTCTTTATTATAGAGGAAAGTTTATCTGGCCTTAACCTATGGAAGAAAAAAACCAAGATTCCCTTCAGGGCTATATTCTCCCTTTTTCTTTTACCCCGAAAGCTAAATTGCTACTTGGCTTAGCGTTATTCCTTATTGTACTGACAATTATACCACTATCAGTACTCCTAACTAAGAACAACAAACAGCCGGCTTCCACTTCAGTAAAGAACCTACCTTCACAACTGAAAGACTCTGGTGCAAATGCTGAATTTATATCAACTTATCAAGGTAATTTGAAAGATGCTATATTATTGGACGGGGTTGATAAAGAGGACTACAAAAAAATATACAATATTGTACAAGGAATTTCTCTTGAATATTCCAAGACCCACAATCCGAAACTCAGGGAATTAATTAGCGAGATAGGAGAATATGCGAAAGTCAATATTCCAAGTCAATATAAGCAGAATGATTTTGTTGTGTTATGTTCTGATGAAAAATGTGGCAAGCTTGAGTATGATCCTCAATTGAATGAGCTAAAAGACGGAATAGAGAAATCCAACCTTGGCACTAACAAAAAAACTATTCTTGATGCTCTTTATGATGCTTCGATAGTTTCAAGTCAGAATACTGAAGCTGAGAAAAATCGCAAAAACGACAATTTGTTATTTGCTTACGATATTTTGAAAACAGAAGAAGAGAAGGGATCTTCTACTGCGGGCGAATTTAAAAACAGGCTGTTGGAATATCTTGAAAAAATTACACCAGGCATAACTGAGAAGCTTAACAAGCCTAAAGATACCGGCTCGAGTCCCAATCGATAATGATTATTTGGCGTATAAAAAATACGATATTAAGTTCGTTAATTTTAATATTATTTTTCTGTGCTTATCTTACTTTAGATGTAGGTCACGCAGAAGCATATCCTGGATTCTATGACACTGAGGTTACGTTTTGTGAAACCAACACGGGAACTGACTGGGAGGTTGCTTATAAATGGCTTTACTCTGACGGCTCAAGCGGTGCATATAGGCGTAAAATAACCCGTCCTGTATTCAATAATTCTGCTTGTTCAGGAAATGACATAGGGGTTGCATATCAACTTAATGAATATTTTACAGGCCCACCTCAAATGCTGTGGTGGACGCAATGCATAGATCCTATAGTTGATCCATTTATAAATAATTCTGCGCTCGGTCTATTAGCTTGGAGAGATACAGTAACTTACAATCCGGGAAATAACTTGGGAACTGGAGTTAACTACGTTCCCGCAACTGATTCAACTGGTAATAGTTGCCCTTCTATCCCTCCCCCGTCAACCGGAAGTTTGTGGGGTTATATTTTTGATGATCAGAACAAAGATAGCGTCTGGCAATTGGGTGAACCATTCATGCAAAATACCGAAAACTGTCCTTCGGGGCTACATAATATAGCAGGTGTCCAGGCTATTGCTGATCCGGGCAATATAAGTATCTGGGCTAACAGTTGTGATCCAAATAACCCTTACTATCAGTCAGGGCAGCTTCCAGTAGGGACTTACACTGTCAGGGTAGATATGCCCACGATGGGCGGCTGGGGAAATACCACACCAACTTCCTATAGCGTAAACGTCACCGCGGGCGGCAACACAAAAGTTTCTGATTTTGGACTTTCCCCTCCTCCTGTTACTGCGTCAATAACAGGTCGCTCTTATGCAACAACTGGTCAAACGGTAAGCTTTACAGGCACAGCAAATGATCCTAATTTTCAAAGTCTATCAAAGGGAGAAATGTATTCGTCGCCAACCTCAGGTGAGAGTTGGACTGCATTTACAGGTTCTCCCTACACACTTTTTGGGTCGTCTCAATCATTTTCTGCTTCAAAGGCGTTCAGTACTCCCGGTACTTATTGGGTGGTTGTCAATGCACATAGCAACTCCGGAAGCAAGTGCACTGGCAATCCTTTCCAAATCCCTTCTCCATGGACGGATTGCGGAGCTAGCAGTCGTATGCAAGTTACAGTCTATGATCCCAAAACTTCCTCATGTCCTGTCCCCTCAACTCTCACCGGCTCAGGCACCAACCCTCTGGGCGCGCCTTACCAGTACGGAGATGTGGACGGCGACGGAAAGATATCTACGCTGGACTCCTACAAAATACTAGATTATATCGGAGGCGGAACTCTTACCACATCTCAGATAGAAAGAGCGGATGTGGTCGATCCGGGAGGTTCCCCTAGTGTTCAATCTGCTGGAAGCGATGTCACAGCCAAAGACGCTCAGTGGATTTTAAAATTTCTGGAAAATATAATCACCACCTTCCCCGCCTGCCCCACTACTCCCGGAACTTGCACGGACCCTGCTCGTACTCCCGTAGGCTTTTGTGTAGCCGGCGGTCAGCCGCTGGATTGTAAAATAAAAGACAATCCTCCAGTTAATGACTGCGTTAAATGCGGATGCCCAAGCGGACAAGTTTGTAATACCGGAACAGGCGCCTGCGCCATCCCCGCCCCTACTCCCACGCCTGCTGCCGGGTCATGCGCGGTAACGACTTCGCCGCCTGTACTTAACCTAACTGTAGGAGGAGCTGCCGGAACAGTTACAGCTAGCGTGACTTCAGGACTTGGATCTGCAACAATTACACGGATGCGTTTTGGTTCATATAATACCTCTATAGCAACTGTTAATCCCGCTTCCGATACAACCTCGATTTATACCACGGCAGTCACGGCTGTAGCAAGCGGCGCAACAGCAGTATGGGGAACTGCAGATTTGTCTGACGGACGCACTTGTGAGTCTGGAGCAACCGATACGGATGTTAACGTGTCTGGCCTAACCCCCACCCCAACACCCCCACCCCTTGCTATATATGGCACTGTATTTGTTGATTACAATGGAAACGGAACGAAAGACACGGGAGAGCCTTTTATACCTGGCTCCGAGGTTGGATCAGCTATTTGGCTTTGTACTTCAACTTGTCAATTTCCCAGTTCCAGTAGCGTAATAGCAAGAACTCCACCAGATGCAAATGGAAATTACAGTCTAAGTGTAAGCGCAAGCACCAACTATTCCATTGTTTATTCTAATTCTCTCGCTAATTATACCTTCCCTCTTAACTGGCTTGCTCTTACCAATATTCAACCAAGCTCTCCTATCAGTTACGGCTGGAAAACGCCTGCGACCATAAATATTACAAATGCATCGGTAAGGCGGGATATAGGATTACGGCCTACATACAATATCTCTGGGGCAATTTATCTAGATAGTAACGGCGACGGAATCAAAAACGGGGCAGAAGCAAATTATACAGGAAGCACTCTTAGCATGTCACTTAATGGCGCTGCATTTTCCGACAAAACCCTAACCGGCGGAGATTTCACATACAACTATCTTCTCGGTAATCAAAGTCACACTATCGAAATCACTGCGCCCGCCGGCTATGTCTATAGTTATACTGGTACAGACCTCAATTATGTAAATCCCAGAACCGTGGCGGTAACTACTGCTGACGTATATGGAGTAAACTTTGGTATCATCCCTCTGTACACACTTACCATTAGCAAGCCCGGTCCGGGTACAGGAACTGTTGTATCCAGTCCTCCCGGGATTTCTTGCGGAGCTGATTGCTCAGAGTCATATGGTCCGGGTACATCGATAACTCTTACCGCAACTCCAGACCCCGGATCGCTTATTGAGTCCTGGTCAGGCGGCGGATGCTCCGGAGCAGGTACTACATGCACAGTTATCTTAAATGCTCCTACTACAGTCACTGTAGTGTTCTCGCCACCCTACACCATCTCAGGACAGCAAGTGGCTGATGCCAACAGTAATGGCCAATACGATGTCGGAGAGCCCAACCTGAGCGGGTCTTACAGTGTCTTCTACAGAAACGAAACTGTGTCTATAAGCGGCGTAGTTAATGCTTCAGTTGGAGGATATTATCCCGGAACCGGAAGTATCAGTGTCCCTGCGGGGAAATATTTGTTAACTTATCTCGGCAGTCCTCCTTCAGGCTATCAGGTATCTTTCCCTCCTTCTCTGACACACATCGTAACTGTCGGGCCAAGCTGTAGCCCCGGAGCAACAGGAACATCTGCCGGAGCATCATGCCACGCAGACGGAAATATTACAAATCTTAATTTCGGATTTAAGACTTCATCCGCATGGTTTCAATCCGGCGGAACTGATATAAGATTTGACAGCGGACTTGACAATGTAATACCAAGCACTGCTAAAGTTCCTCCTGCTGCTCCCGGCGTATGCACTGCTCCTTTCGGCGACGCCTTTACTTCTGTTAATGGCGCTGGCGGATCACCGGGAATAATCTTTACCGGAGACTCACCTGCATATTTTGGTCCTGCAGGCTCTGCATCCGCACCTCCTGCAAATTGGAAAGTCGGCTCAGCAGAATATCAAGACATTTATGCCCCGTCAAAAGGAATTTACACCACCTCGTATGCTTATGTATTGGGAAGAGTTAGGCAATCAGGGATAACTCCTACAAACTTATCGTGCACTTTGCTGAGCTGTACATTACCGGCGCTTGCAAGCGGTGTATATACTGCTGGCAGTGATGTCAAAATTGTAAACAGCAGTGATTATACTCTTGCCGCAAGCACAAAGGTAATAATTCTGATTGATGGAAATCTTACCATAGCCGCTAAAATTTTTGTCCCCAAAACCTCTACTCTCACGTTTATCGTCAGGGGTGATATACACATAGATAAAAGCATAGGTACTGCGTGGAATTCGGCCGCGACACAGGTTGAAGGATATTATTCTGCGGATAGCGATTTCATAATAGACAACAACAATGATAGCTGCGTAACCCCAGACTTCAGACTTAATATGGCAGGGACCGTAATTGTAAATGCGGGGAAAACCGGCGGTCAATTCATAAACAACAGAACTCTTTGCACAAACAATGCTTTTTGTCCGGTATTTACTATCAAGGAACGGCCTGACTTCGTACTCAACGCTCCGGAGAGTATTAAGCAAATAAAAACGATATATCAGGAAGTTGCTCCTTAAGCTTCGCTTAAGGAGCAACTTGACCTAATTGCACTAATTACCCTAATTAACCTAAATAGGTCCCAATCATCTAACTTTTATATAAATTGAATTAAAAATCAAGTTTAATTCTTTTGCTTCCTGCCATAATGGCCTTATCTCTTCTTTTAGTACAGGCACTGCAGTCTCAATCATTCTGAGAAAATGCTTTGCTTCCCGAGATTCTTTTTTACAAATACCAATTTTATGCCTGAAATCCTGTTTGCTCTCAGCATCATCCGCTTCGCAGTAATTGGCACCAACGCTTGTTCCGCATTTTACCAATTGATTAATCAATGGATCCGTTACTGGTCCTCTTGGAATTTTTTTACAAAATTTAATAATATCTTCTCCCAACTTTGCGGTTCTTTCTTCGAGGTCATATTTTGTATTGGATTTTTTAGTCATTGTTTAGAAATTAGGTCAATTAGATTAATTAGGTTAATTAAACTAATGTTATTTCTTCTTCTAATTCTACCCCGTATTTTTCTTTCACCGCCTTTTTTATTCTATCTATTAAACTTAAAACATCCCGAGAAGTTCCCTTTCCGATATTTACTAAATAATTTGGGTGTATAGGAGACACTACTATGTTTCCCGCTCTTTGTCCGGTCATCCCCGCTCCTGCGATTAACTTAACTACAGGAAGTACTGGAAACGGATCAGTCTTGATTTTATCTTTAAATTCTTCAGCCACAGCTTTTGGTAGATTTTCTATTGGAATATTTTTGAAGGTGCTCCCTGCATTTGGCTCATTTACAAGACTGGGGTGCCTTTCTTTCCTGTAATTTATTTTTTCCTCAATTTGCTTCCTAATCGCTTCCCTATCGCCTTTTTTTAAATTTAAAACCACCTCTGTGATAATTTCATCGGAAACCTGTGATTTAAAAACACTATTTCTATAACCAAACGAGCACTCGTCTTTATTTCTTATCCGAATCTCTCTTCCAACCTGCGAGGTTGCAGGATTTCGGCTGACAAGGTCCGACCTTGCAATTCGGCTGACAAGGTCCGACCTTGCAAGTTCGCTTGTAGGCTTAAAATCAAATCTTAAACTCGTAACTTTAACTACAACGTCTTTCATTTCTCCCCCGAATGCTCCGGCATTACCCCGCACTGCCCCGCCCAAAGTTCCCGGCAGTCCTCCTGCCCACTCAAGGCCGGACAGAGAATTTTCTATACAAAAATTGAGTAAATCTTCAATCTGAACACCTGAGCCGGCGATAACATCTGAACCGTCTCTTTTTATGTGTTTAATTTTGTTTAAGATGACTAATCCATCATATCCTTTGTCATCAATAAGAACATTGGTACCGCCACCCAAGACAACTACGCCTTTACCACCTGGGAGGTGGAACAGCTTCGCCACCTCGGGGTTTTTAAAAACTCCTATTAAATCTTTCTCGTTTCCTATCTCTGCGAAATATTTCGCAGGACCGCCAATCTTGTAGCTTGAAAAACCCGATAGTAAAACATTCTTCTTTATCATCCTAGTATTATATTAAAAATAGAATGTTTTAGCCAACAAAAAAACATACAGAAACCGATCCCAAAATCTAAGCTATAAATACTAATATACTAGTATATTAGTATTTGAACAAAATAATTTTAAATTTTAAGAAATGAGCGGGTTATTCTAGCAGTTCTTCTATGGCTTTTTCAAGCTGTAGGTCATGGGCCTGATCCTTAGTGTCGGGTGTAACTTTTATGTCAGGGTCAAGACCTTTGCCATTCACCCATGTACCTTTTGGAGTAAGCCATTTGGCAATAGTTATATGGACTCCGGCACCCCCGCCCAAATCCTGTGCCTGCTGGACAGTACCTTTTCCAAAAGATGTCTCTCCCACAAGCTTTGCTCTTTTGTAGTCACGGAGCGCTCCTGAAACTATCTCGCTTGCCGAAGCGCTTCCTTTATTTATAAGAACTACAAGCGGCTGGGTAAGAAGAAGTCCGCGTCTGTCCGCATTGAGCTTAGTCCTTCCTCCGCCGCTTTCTTCCTGCATTACCACAGGCTGACCTTTCTCTATAAATTCTGACGTGATAAATGCGGCATCTGTAAGATAACCTCCGGGATTGTTCCGAAGGTCTAGAATAATTCCTTTGAAATTTGGATTATTCTGGACTTTTAAATTCAGCTGGTTTATTAGAGCCTCCCAGTCTGAATTGGTCTTATCACCAAATTGGGAAAGCTTAAGATACATAATTTCTTTTTCTCCGCCGGCTTTAATTGAATCAGTCATTTTAATTCCTGTAACATCCTTTATTTTCTTTACATATCCGTCAATACTTTTTACTGTAATCACACCTCTTACTATTTTTACATCGATTGCGGTCTTAGAATCTTTGTGCTGAATATTAAGCGTGACAGAAGTTCCCTTAGGACCCCTGATTTTACTCACAGTTTGAGAAAGAGTCCATCCCTGAGTCGATGCTCCGTCAACTTTAAGGATCATGTCTTCCGGTTTCACACCCGCTTTGATTGCAGGACTGTCCGAGAGCGGCGAGATAACAACAATCTTGTTATCGCGCGTTCCAAGCTCAGCACCTATTCCCGAGAACTCACCTGCCATTCCCTGCTTAAAATCATTATTTGAAACAGGCGGAAGGTAAAGCGTGAATGGATCATCAAGCGCTCCGAGCATTCCCGAAATTGCGCCATTGAGCATCTTTTGGGGATCGACTTTTGTCTTGTCATAATACTTATCATTTACTCCCTGCCATACTGCCCAGAAATTTGAAAAGTCGGCACTGACTCCCGCCGGAGGCTCTTTGCTTGTAACAGAAAGAGTGGGTTTGTAATTTTTCCAGTCAACGCTTATCTTTGAAGTTCCTATAAAGTACCCAAGGAAAAAAGTTATTAAAATTAATATTATGAACTGAAGTTTCCGTGTTTTGTTCATTGTGAGATTAAAGTCTTTTTTTCCGTATCAAGATATATCTTCTTTCCATCTGACTTTATTATCTTTTCAATATCCTCATCACTCACTACAAATATTGGAGTCCTGGTCATCCGTGCTTTAAGATCGGCAATATCTTCCTCGTTTATATTTCCTCCTATAACACCTTTTGCGCCAAGCCCCAGGGATTTGGCAATTACCTCCCTGTCCAGGGATTTGCCTACGACAACTTTTCCTTTAAGGTCACTTTTCAAATCGGCCGAGCTTACCTCATCACCTTTTACCACATACAGCTCTGCTTCAAAACTGCCTACACCCAAAACAACACTTGCGGCAATTACTCCCTTCTGGGTTTTTATAGTAATTTTCTCATTATCGCATACCGCAACTTCTCCATCAACTGGTGAGAATAAATTTTCTATTTGAGACTCAGTAGATGACCTTATTGTCAAAATTCCTGTCTCGTTTTCGAATTTAAAAACAGTCCCTTCAATAGGACTTACAGCTTTTTTGCCTCCCATTCCAAGTGCACCTTTTTTTACAGCAACTATAGCGCCCTGTCCTACACGGTCGCCGGGTCTTTTGATAACAAATTTTGAAGAAATTTGGGGAGGAACTTCAAGAAGTCTCGCAATATGAATCTCGTGGTCAGTGCCTTTGATGCTTTTTTCAGCCAAAAGCTGTCCGACTGCGACTTTGTCACCTGCTTTTACTTTTGGAGAAAAGCCATTTTCGAGTTTTATGGACAGTGAAGTCATAAGTGTAGTTATTAGTTATAAGTTATTAGTTATAAGTTATAAGTTAATTTTACATTTCATTTGCCGTAAAAGGCAAAAGTGCCAAATGTCTTGCGTGCTTAATACTCTTTGAAAGATCACGCTGATGCTTGGAGCAAACACCGCTTCGGGCCCGGGATAGGATTTTATTCCTTTCGCTCAAAAATCTCCTAAGCGTTGAGACGTCGCCGTACGAAGGGCTCTTTTCGTTTTTACAGAAGTAGCACGCTTCTTTTACTCTGATAACTTTTATTCTTGACCTTTTTCTTGCCATAAAAAAATAGATAATAGAAATTAGATACTAGATACCAGTAAGACATCATTTTACCAATTCGTAGGTGTTTTTACAACTATTATCTATTAACTAGTATCTATTTACTAATTTAAAAGGGAATATCATCGGGGGAAATCTCTTCCTCGGCCGTTTCTTCTTCCTTTTTTCCTGCCTTGCCGGCCCGCTCCGCCGAATCGAGGCGAGCAGGCAGGTCTTCTTTCTTTTCTTTTACTTCTTTTGCTTTGGCGGATTTTCTCTGTGACTCATTAATATCCTCCGGCGAGGCAGATGAAGCACCTTCGTCAATCTTTTCTTCCTCTGTTCTTCTAGAATCAAGAAGTATCATATCGGTAATAATAATTTCAGTCGTACTTTTCTGAGTTCCGTCCTGCGCGTTCCATGACCTTGTGGAAAGCCGGCCTTCAATATAAACTTTTCTTCCCTTTAACAAAAACTGTGAGCAGATTTCGGCAAGCTTATTCCACGCAACCACCCTGTGGAATTCTACGTCTTCTTTTTTCTCGCCTGAGTCTGTCGTCCAATTCCTATTGGTCGCGACTGAAAATGAGCATACCGCTGTGCCGTTGGGAGTATATCGAAGCTCGGGATCGCGCGTAAGGTTTCCGATAATTTGAACTCTGTTTAGACTTCTTGCCATAATAAAATAGTTAAAATAGCGATTAGCAACTAGCGACTAGTTACTTTTTTGTTTTATTGGTTTTTGCTTTTGCTTTGTGGGCTTTGATGCTGCTTTTTTGGCCTTGTCCGTTGGAACCTTGGCGGAAGCGGAGGGTTTTGAAGCCATAGCTTTTGGAGCTTCTGCTTTTACACTTGGCTTCTTCTCATTCTCTTCTCTCCTTAGAAATAAATGTCTTAAAATACCGTCATGAGTTATTAGCCTTTTCTCAAAATCCTGCGGAATATCTGTCTCCATCTCAAGCATAAGACGGGTGTAATGACCTGAGGTTTCTTTCTTTATCATGTAGGCAAGGGTTTTCTGCCCCCAGTCATCTTCTTTAACAACCTCCGGCTTTCCCAGAAAATCTTTAACCGTGCTGACTAATTTTTTTCGCTCCTCGTCCTTGAGAGTTGGACGCAGAATAAGTATTAATTCGTACGCTCGCATAAGCTTGCTCCTTCAAAGCTGCAATCGCAGCGGCGGGGAGTTTTCTAATCCTACCATCTGAGCCTCAAAATTGCAATATATCATTTGACAAATCTTATAATCCGGGATATAATCTGTGCCTATGATGAGGCCAGAAACGCGAGCGCGACTCGAGGCAGAACTTCAAGGCAAAATGGATCCCCTTGTCGTACTTGGAAAAAATATAGGCGTAGATTGGACTCCGGAGAGAGTGAGAAATCAAAGATTCAATCTAAGTCCTCATTCAAGAATCAATGTTCTTGCTGCTGGAATAATTTATAAAGCAGGCCTGACTGGAAAAATTATATTTTCTACCGGCCATACTTCCGGCAAAAATGTTCCTTCGGAGGCAGAAGCAATGAAAAGACAACTCCTTAGAATTTTCCCATCTATTCCTGATGAGGATGTGCTACTCGAGGAGGAATCATTGGATACATGGACGAACGCAAGTAAATTTAAACGGATACAGAAGGACAAAGGTTATAAAAACATGGGATTACTCACTGTCGGCTTTCATCTTAAAAGAGCTGAATATCTTTTCGAAAGAGCTGGTGTAGATATAGATTGGGTATTTAAGTCAGACGAAATTCTTGAAGAATCAAGACCAACATTTGTTGAAAATTATCGTAAGGGCGAGCTGGTAAGAAGGGAGACCGAAAGAGAAAAAGCAGGATTAAGATTGCAAAGATTCCCGTTATCACCTCAACTTTTAAGCATAGTTACTAGAATTTCAAGGAACCCCAATAAAGCTTAGCTTCCTATTTTAAACTCCACCACGTCGCCGTCGTGCATGATGTAATCGCGGCCTTCAAAGCGGGTTTTACCATTCGCCCTACTTCCTCTCCATCCGTTATTTTCGACAAATTCGTGATAAGCCGCAATTTCCGCCTTTATAAATTTCTTGGAAAAATCAGTATGAATTACTCCCGCGGCATCGACCGCATTCATATCCTTTTCTATGGTCCACGCCCGCACTTCTTTCTCTCCTGCCGTGAGGAATGAAATTAGTCCAAGCATTTCATAACCTTTCTCAATTACTCTCTCGAGTCCAGATTGTTTTAATCCTAAACTGTTTAAGTATTCTCTCTGTTCACCGGCAGATAGCTCCGCAAGTTCTGCTTCGGTCTTAGCACTTACCGCAATAGTATCTTTTCCAAAATCTTTTTTAAGATCTTCTTCTCCTACATTTGCGATGAAAAAAGTGGGCTTTGCTGTAATAAGATTGAGATTTTTTGCCATTTCCTTTTCTTCCTCTGTAAGCTTTACGTCTTTTGCCAAAATTCCGTTATTAAGCTCGTTCCGAAGAGTTACTATTACCTGCCAGCGAATTCTATCCTCTTTTGTGGTTTTTCTTGGCGGAAGCTGCTTGATAAGAGTCTCAAGATCTGCCAAAATAAGTTCGGTGTTGATAGTTATTTTATCATCTTGAGGCTTGGGCTCATCTGAAACATGGACTATGTTGGGATCCTTAAAATATCTCTGGACGTGACATATAATATCTGCTTCACGTATGTGTGATAAGAATTTATTTCCAAGGCCTTCGCCCTGAGACGCGCCTTTTACGAGCCCCGCAATATCGATAAATTTTACAATTGCAGGTTTTATGGGAGGCAAATTTTGCATTCCTTCTTCTTCTTTTGTAATTTCCGCAAGCTTTTCGAGTCTGTCATCGGGCACAGGAACAATCCCTACATTTGGTTCAATGGTGGTAAATGGGTAATTCCCTACTCGGGCAATCCCAGAGCCTGCTTGTCCCGCCGAAGCTTCAGCGAAGGTGGACTGTTTCTTAAGGAGCGCGTTAAAAAGCGTGGATTTGCCGACATTTGGCAATCCGATAATCGCAATAGAAAGATTCACATGTAGATTATATCAGAGCACGAAGATTGTGCCAAAAGAAATAAGAAATTCTTGACTTATATTATAAATAGAATATAATTTCAGAACTGCTCTCTCTCTATGACACCAGATTCTCCTGCTCTTAATTTTATCTTCATCAACGGCAAAGGCTCAGGAGGCAAAGATACTCAGGCGAATCTTTTGCTTGAAACAATTCCCAACTCCATAAGACTTTCTACGGGTGACATTTATAGAGGAGCTAAATCACAGCAAGGAGAGTACGCAGGATTTTTTTCTAGAATTGAGCCATATATTGAAGCAGTTGATAAGCAAGGTGCACTTATACCGGATGAGGTTATATTCCCTATGGTTGAAACTGTCATCGAGAAAAATGCAGAAAAAGGAATTACTACTTTTATATTTACAGGGTTCCCAAGAACCATTCCTCAACTTGATTCGACGGATAAGCTCATGGAGAGCCTGCGACAGCGTCATGCCGTAGAGACAAGTTTTGCTTGCATTGCAATACTTGATGAGCACTCGAGAAAAAGAGCTGGAGGAAGATATGAAAGCGCCTTGAGGGAAAATACAAAACCGCGACCTGACGACATTCCAGAAACTGTTGAGAAAAGGCTTGAAATATATAGAAAAAATACAAGCCTCATGCTTCACAAACTTGCAAGAGAAGGAAGACTTGTTGTAATCAAAGGAAGCGAAGGCATCCAAGAAGTCTGGAGACGAACAAAAGAAAGACTCGAATCCCCTACTTCCCGTCCTTCAAAAGAAAAAAACTAATCAACTTAAGACTTTTTAAGTTGCTTGATATTCTTAGATAGTTCAATTTTCAGAAGGAACTTGAGTATTTGATATAATCTCACCAAGATATTCACTTGATACCCATCCAGTCCTCGATTCATCTCCAATAAAAACTCTCTTACTAACAAAATCCCCATCTTCTACTTGCCACATTATTGTAGCTTCATGATTGACGTCATCCAGAGTCACAACCGGGCCTGCTATTATGCGTAGCGTCCATCCATCATAAACAGCAGGCCGATGATCGGGATCAATTCCCGCATCAGCTTCTTCTCTTAAGAAAATTCCCGGTCTTGCATAATCATCATAATCGGAAATTCTGATAACATCGCCCACTTGATAATCAACGGATTCATAAACCCTACCATCTACTACAGTCTCATTGCCTCCGAAAAGCTGTCTCGCGTAATCATACTTAGCGCCTATAATAGCGGCCTCAGCCTCATGACCCGTCGCGCGAGCATAGGCAATTTTTTTTCTAAAACTGACTCCATCATTAATGTAGTCTGAGAGAATTACTGACAACTCGGTTTCATCATCATAAACGTATGAGAAATCATCAGAAGAAATCAGCGCCGATTCCGTTATGTTCTCTCCATATTGTTCAAAAAGTTCGGAAACTTTTTCCTTATAGTCTTCTAAAATTTGAGGGTTTTGCGCAATTAAATAGTCTGTAAGAGATGTCCCAACTCTAAAATCTCCGTCAGGAATAGAATAAACTTGCAACAACAAAGTATCTTTTTCAGTATTTTCGTAAGGGTTTTCATTCTCCCAACTTATATATTCGATTCTTGCATTTGTAGGTAATGGCATATCTGCTTTCTGTATAAACTGAAGGCCTTTGGCCAATTCTTCTAAGCTTTTCGTCCTTGCAATTGGGGGCACATCTCCCATCTCTAATTTGACATTTTCAGAAAGCCAGAAGATATCATCGATTCCTTCGAAAGAATTAAATTTCTGTCTGTAATACCAAAATCCAGTAGTATCAGTATCTAACACATCTTCAAACGTATTGTTAAAGAGATAGTCGACATAAGCTGTACCCAAGACAAAATCATTTGGATTTTCAAGATTAAGCTTTCTTCCTCCGTTAAAAATAATCGTGTGCCCCTCGTTTTTGACGAAAGGGTCTTGCGGAAAAGAGCTATGCGCCCACATCGCACGCACTTTAGCTACGGTCAAGCCGTTAGACATAACTCTTAACTCTTCTTGTGAAAGACCCTGTCTTCTATAATTAAAATATTCGTTATTTATGTCTCGTGATTCCTGGTAAAGCTGCAAAACCTTTTCTGGTGAGGCTTCGTCTGAATGCGGAAGCTCCTCAGGAGATGCTGAAGCTGTAGGCCTACCATCATTTCCTTGTTGATTATCCGATCCTCCAAGTATATCGCATCCCGCTCCTCCAATGACTATTGCAGCAAGAGTGGTTCCCTTAAGTAAGGCATTTCGTCCTAAGGAAAGATGATTATCTCTGTCTCTAAGCATAAAAGTATTATATTCTTAAAGATAAAAAAGTCAATCCTGTTTTAATTAGTCTTTGGCTCTTTTATTTTCTTTATATCTTCGATTAGTTCTTTCCTTATCTGATCAACCGCCTGTTTTATCTTTTCTTCAACATTCTTCGTCTTCTCTTTAATATGAAGCCAGACTTTCTCGTGCTCCCCCTCTTCAACAAGCTCCAGAAACTTTTTCTTATCCTCATTTTCAAGATCCGATGCTATTGTGTCCATAACCTCATGGTGAATATTTTTATGCGCAAGCTCGATAAGCTCCTCTTTCTCCGAAGATGACAAACTTAAACTATCAAGCTCAATGATTAATATTTTAATATTTACCAGATGGCTGTAGAAATATTTCTTTTTCATAGATTGATAGGGCCTAAGGGAATTGTATCATTGGGATCATTGATGAAAAAGTATAAAACTCCGCCTTTGCGCGGTCCCTGATGAATACCCAAGTAATACATTACTTCAGGTGAGCCTCCCAGATGCTTTCCTGTCCAGACCGCAGGCCCCGCATCTGCAATATCACTTACTATTGCCTGCCCGGTCTTAGGATTTACAACGAGCATTTTTCTATATTTGAAAAAATCCCTGTACTCAGAAGGCCTTGAGTTGTAATCTACTGCGAGAAAGCTCTGAACCGCAATATACCATTTCTCCCGCTCTCTATCCTCAACCGTCAACTCCTCCTTCGAATTTGCGAAATATCCCCACGCCCCGCGTCCGGGAGCCATTCCCGAAGAATAAAAATTCTCACTTTCACTATCAAAATGTCCGTACATTGTGTCTCCCGGATAGCGCATGAGGTGCTGTTCAGCCCCCATCATCCCGTAAGTTCGATTCAATCGCAGTCCGTTAATATCCGGAACTACTTCCATATTGAAATTTCTTGAAAGAATTGCCGAAGTACTCGCCTCTTCCTCAGGAGTTAAACTTCTCATCTCCGAAGGCACTACTGTTTTTAAATCCGAAAGTAATTTTTCAATTCTGCTTGCACGATTTTCTTCAATAACCAGCGGTGGTGTTTTTGTAGCTGCCTGAGCAAATGCAGTCGCTGGGTTAAGATTGGTCGAAAGCATTATGAGGCTTGCCGCGCCACTTGCAATCTTATCTTTAGCGGGAATTCGGTCTATGAGAAACGCGAGAGTTTCCTTATGCTTTTCTTCGAATCTTTTCCGGGCCGCCTCGTGCTTCTGCGACCACTTCTCTTTAAGAGTCTGGTAATGGGAATTTTTCTGCACTTTACTCAGTATAGCAAAGAAGCAGGAAATTATGAAGTAAGATTGCATTATCACAAAATTGTGATATAATTATTTTATATGGATTGGGAAACTCACAAAAAAATTCTCCTGAAAGACCCTGAATTTAGAAAAGCCTTGGAAGAAACTCGTCTGGAATATGAGGTGGCACGCGAGATTATTCGAGGAAGAATCAGGAGCGGCCTGACACAAGCTCAGCTTGCGAAAAAACTTAAAACCCGCCAATCGGTAATATCGCGCGCTGAAAGTGCATCATCACTCCCCTCTCTTTCATTTCTTAGAAAAATGGCAAATGCCCTCGGCACATCTCTTCACGTACAATTCAAGTAATAACCACGGTGGCATGTACTGAGCGGAGCCGAAGTGCAATAGAAGCCCTTCGGTAAACTCAGGACAAGCAAGGAGATTAAGAAGTGCTTAAGGAAGACCTTGGGTTTTTTGGATTAAAGGCATTTATATTTTTTGTTGCATCCAAAATCTCAATTCCCAAAACTTTACCATTCTTGTCTTCATCCACTATAATAGAACTGGATATCTCACGACTCGCGTCGTATTTACCCTTTGCTAATTTAAAATAAACAGCGTCTATTTTTGGATCGTAATGTATTTTCATATTATTTTTTTCTTAAGTAATAACCGCTGATGACAGTTATTTTCGAACCTTCTGTTATGGTTACTGCTTGTAATATTTTACCACCAAACGATTTTCTCCACAATCGCCTATTCTTGAAACTTTGACTTGTTTCGGTTGGATTCATCACTACTTCAAGCATTCTTTTTTGAGATATATTACGCTCTTTAAGTTGAAATTTAGCATGATCCGAAAATACAACTGGCATGAGGAAATTATATCACGCGCTGGTTGGGGCGGAAAATCAAGGAGTTTGTTCGATTTACGGAAGGTTTATTCTTGTAGTAGTATCAGTTCTATTCCGATGCTGTTGTAAAACTAAAGCTCTGCCTCCATTTGAAATCTCAAGAAAACTTCTTTTATCCTTAGCGAAAAAAGTAACCCTACCTTCGTCTCCATAAATTACCACTGTTGAAATTTCTGTAAGATGGTGATAATCTTCAGCCAGTACTTCTCTTCTTTGTCCTGTAGCTATGACGGGATTTTCTCTAAGCCAAGCATCTTTCTGATGAGGATAAAAATCTAGAGTTATTCGCGTAACGTCATCTCCGACTTTGTAGAAAAAGTGACTTTGCAAACCTTTACCTAAATCTTGAGACGCACCATCCCAAGCGGGCATTAAATCTTTTATCATCCCTATTTCAAAATCGGCATACGGAATTTCTGTTACATTTGCTTCAGGTCTTGTCTCAGTAGTCATCGTGGACAGATTATAAAATATAAAAAATAAATAGTCAACAATCTAAGGTTGAGGCGGGAAATCAAGCTATGAAATTACTTGAAATATTTTTCAAGACCCTCGGGGATTACTATTGTTTCACCCAGTATTGATTCTTCCGTCTCAGAATCACATAAATTAGGCTGAAATACCAAGACACCATCACTGACTTCCTTAAGAGATCCCATAACATCTATCCCATCTTCGCGCAATACGGCCACGAATGACCTAAAATCAAACGGGTTTTCCTGTGTAATTACTACTTTCATAGGCGGAGGTTTTTCATCCTCAGAGAACCACTTTGCCAAACCTCTTGTCGCTATTCTTACGGCGTTTTCTTCCCGTTCACCCAATCGCGAATAGTCATTTACATTTTCTGAATTACCGGTTTCCGAATCGGACTCAAATTCCATAGTAAGTTAAAAATATACCAAAAATCCCGATTAAAGTCAAACTATAAGATTAATTTGGGGGCGGAAAATCAAACAGAAGCTATTTTAAATATTTGTCAAAAAGAATTATGAATGAGAGGTTTGGAGATTATAGACAAGTTGGCTATCCAGTTATGGTTAGGCTCGTAGAAGAAATGGCTAAAAAAATTGGAAATGAGGAGCTGCCAGAAAGAGGGTACGCTCTGTAAATGACTTTATGAAGATTTAAATAGTGCGCGGATATTTTTTAAAACTTTATCTGTAGTTTTACTAGATAACTTCCCAACAGTCTTTTTTATAATAGTCGTATCAGCCGTAAACAGCTTATCCGGCCGTACGTAGCTGACAATTGGTAAACCACCTGTTGCAAAATCAGTCGATGTAAGACGAATTGATATTTTGCTTGAATATGGCTTTGAAGTAATTTGACACAGAATGAGGTTATTAAATTCAACGTTTGCCAAAACAAGCGCCGGTCGTACTTTCTGGCCTTTCAAATCTGAAAATGGAAATGTAACGAGAACAATACTGCCTACTGCAAACTTGCCCATGCGGTTTCCTCTTCCGGCCGATTCCAATCAGCACCGAGTGTTTTTTCAGATAGGAGTAATGCAGCAGACGCAGACCTATTCTTCGTAGGCGCTGAAATAATTCGTATCTCACCCTTTTTTACCTGCAATTCAACTTGATCGGAAATACCGCTTTCAGCAATCAAGGGCTTTGGTATACGTATCCCGCGAGAATTCCCTATCGCAATTAGTGTGGTTATCATAGTAATTACATTGTAAGTACAAATAATGGTTTTGTCAAGTTACAATTCTCTGGCTCCACTCAGGATGAGAATGTCGGGTTGTGTTCGCACCACCCCAATTGATAGATTCATCGTTGAGGAAATTATATCAAAGTTTTATTAATTGATATTAGGCACTATCCGTATCCTGCTTTCATCAATTACCACGAGCGATTTTTCTAAATCTACATTCTTAGATTCGTTTTGAAAGAATTTATTTAAAACTTTATTTGCCGACTCTACTCTTTGATCTTCAAGCCGAAGAACTATTATACCCACTTTTCCTCTTTCGCTAAAGTAGTATATCTCCCCAAAATCAAGATCAAAAGTAATAATTACTCTCTTTTCTTTCTTGGCAAGTTTGACTACTTGTTCATCAGTCATTCCATGTTTATTTTCGGTAGCTAGATCAATGACATTGAAGTGAAACTTTTTCTCTAGGTACTTGCGGGTTTTGGGAGAAAGATTAGCGTCAAGCAGTAATTTAAGCACTTTTATTTACTGAGGCTTCGCACCTCTACTCTTTTCATGCGGTCTTCAGAGTATCTAATCGCTGTTTCTATATCTGCTCGGGTTAAACGGGGATAAGCTTCTATAATTTTATCGAAATTATATCCGCTGGCTAAGAGATTTAAAATGAGATAGACTGGAATTCTTGTACCTGCTACTACTGGTTTTCCTGCCAAAATTTTCGGATCTACAGTTATTTTATTCATGATATGATTATATCATACAAAGCAGATTCTTGCTTATGAGCTGGTGTTTTGCAATTATTAACAGCAGGCTTGCTGAGATTTATTTTGAAGAGAAGAATGGAAAGATTAAATTCCAAGGTCATTGTTATGTAAGAGAGGACGAATATAAATCGAAAAGAGAGAGAAGTTGGCTCAAAACAGATACTAAAAAAATGCGCCTTAACTACGGAGCTGGGAATTATAAAAGAATCCTTCCGGCAGTCTAAAGCCGAGGAAATTATACCACGCCGATTGTTAATTTTGAGTTTTTAAAGTATACTTCCATCTTATGAGAAATATTTTTGAGGGACTAAGAAGGAAATCCGATAAGGCAAGAGAGCCTGTCTCTGAAGAGGAAAGACTTATGAGAAAATCTCAAGAAAAAGGACGAAAATATGCAATCAAAAGAAAGTTTGATCAATTACTTTCGCTTCGGGGGCATGACGTAAAACTTCTTCACCATCTACTTGGACTAAAATTATTTTACATAGAGTTGGATAAATCTAAAGAAACAAAATACGGAAAATTTCTTTACACTAAAGAAACTTATAAAACTAAAGTCGATACCCCTGAAACAACAAAATTAAGAACTGATATTAATATTCTAGAAAGATCTATAGATGGATTTGTTCAAGAACACTATCAAGGTGCTGAAAATAGAGCTTGGTCTATAAGACTTGCTGTAAATGATTTATTTTCTCGCCCTCCTATGATAAGAAATAATCCAACTGAAATCAATAGATGGGCAGAAAGATGGAAACCTCAGTTAACAAATCCACAGCCATCAACAGCTCAATAAAAACGACGGGAAATTATACCACGCGGAGGATTTTTTCTGCGGTTTCTTCTGGCGAAATATTGGAATTATCTATTCTCTCATCAAAATCCTTAAATTCACTCTGTTCTTGGTGTAAACTAATAACACGATCCTCCGCAAGATTATAAGAACGGGAGCTATTTCTTTCCTTGACTTTCTCAAGAGTTGGAAGAAGCATAATAATTTTCGGATTAAAATCTTTTAAACTCTCTCTATAAGCTCTACCGGTCTCATCTGTTAATACGTCAAGAATGATTACATCAAAACCCTCTTCTATAAAATTATGAGCAAGAGCACATGCGTTTTTAACCCCAAGCCTAACTTGTTTTTGCCCTGCCTCTCCATACCATGGAGCTATATGAGGTTTTATCGCCATGTGTCTTACGTCATCAACATCAATAACCGCACACTTCTCTCTTTTCTGTGCGATGATGTGGCCTATTGTATTTTTTCCTGCCCCAGCAGGTCCGGTAAGAATTAGCAACATGAGGAAATTATAACAAATTCTAATCTCTAATTAATGGAAAAAGTTTCCTTCTGCTAACTTCTTCCAATTTTAATTTTCTTGATACTAAGCCTAATGAATCTGAAGTAAAAATAAGGATTTTTCCAGGAATAAGACGATCGTTTTTATATTCAATTGCGATTTTTTCGTTATTTTCATTTCTCAATAGTGCATACTTTATGCCATTTTTTTCAAAAGTTAAATATGTATTGAAATTTACTATATATGCTCCAGCAAATGCAATAACTATCCCATATGTTGCAACTAATATTACAAGTGAAAATAAGCCTAGATTCAAGTAGGCATTATCCGAATTCAACTGGGATTTGTCCGAATTCGTTTTAGTGTTTCTCAATTCAATGACATGCTCCTTATAATTTTTAAACGTCTTGTATTTTAATAGTGGGTACATAAACTCGTTAAGAACAAATAAAACTGAGCAAATTGCGATGACGGGTGTAACATTTTTTATGAAATTAGGCATAAATATATAGGTTATCCCCGCAATAACCGATAATAGCAATCCATAAAATATTATTGGATACAACAGGAAGTTATTTTTATGCTTCTTCAAAAGTGGTCTGAAAAAAAACGCTAGATATAATATGAAAGTCGATAAAAGTATCACGATTACACTTATTAAGAATATGGAGTTGAGCCTGATTTGAACAAAATCCGAGGGAATTCCTAAAAGTCCAAGATATGTTGATTCAAATACATATGCAATGAAATAGCCATAAATTGGCAAGATTGCAATCAAAGCAGTGACCAATGGAAAATCTATTTTTTTAGAAATATTCATGAGGCTAATTATGCGCGGTTTTTCTTAATAAATCAAGCTCTCTATTGTTTAGTTTTTTGAAAAACAAACCTGAACTCTCCGCAAAGTGGCTGGCCATAACGATTTTCCATCGGCCTAGTTGCTCCTACTGGCAAAAACATCGGACATTTGTCTTGACGACACGGTTCGTTATCTAAAACCTGACACAATATTTCTTGCCCTTCATGCGAAGCAACAAATTTAGCTTGGTCTTCGAAAAAATATCCTTTTCTTCCTTCAGTATCATCATCCACAGGCAGGTCTTCGTATCTAATTTCTCCATCTATCACTTTCCTAAGTACGTCATCGGAGTCCGCCGGTATCCCATACATGCTTAAAATACGAGATGAATAATCGAATCTTTTTCTGTCTTTCATAGCGAGTGGATTGTATCATTTTGGGGCGGAAAATCAAGCACTTCCCTTCCCTCCCACCAAATTTTCCAATCATATTCTTAATTTTTAATAAAAAACATATCATTCAAACCAACAATTTCAGATTTTCATTCCATTATTCTATCGAATGATGGAATATGATACTATAGATTTATGCTAAAGACCAGACATTTAGAAAGAATTGTTAAGGGGTACTCAAATCATAGAAGAATTCAAATATTGGAACTTCTTGAGAAGGAACCTGAACTTTCAGTCAGTGAAATTGCGCAAAAGGTTAAAATTGATCTTAAGAACGCAAGCCAACACATAAGACGCATGGCAATCGCAGGACTTATTCTCAAGAGAAATCAGAATAAAAATGTCCGCCACAAGTTATCGGATAAAGGAGCATCTACTCTTAGATTCTTAAAAAAACTGGAACAACTCAGATAATTCGATCTATCGTTCGCGCGAATGATGGAATAAATCGCTCCGTACTGCTCCACTCCACTCATCTATTAATTAGTACTTAGATCTGGGATAAATTTGTTGGGACGGGAAATCAAGCGGAAGCTATTTTAAATATTTATCAAAAAATTCCACTGTGTTTTGCATTGCCTGATTAAAAGTACCGCCTGATAAATTGTGCCCGCCGTTTGGATACTCATTTAGCTCATGGACAATCGTTGTCTTATCCAAAATACTCGTAAAATTCCTGCTGTATTTTATATCAACTACATTGTCATCAACCGCATGATTTATCTGAATTGCGCCTTTTATTTCAGTAAGATAATTTGTCATCGGTACCTGTTTCCAGAAATCTGAATTGGGATCAAACTGCCCGTATTTTGCGAAAAGTTCATTTCGTTTTCGTCTGACCTCAGAGCTCTGACTAGGCGGGCGGTAAGAATTATCCTCAATACTAAACTGCGCAAAATCTTCATATGTATAGACAGCTCCCGCCCATATAACAATTGCAGGAATTTCGGGTTTACCGGCAAGTGCACGCGATACGACATTCCCTGCCATGCTGTGCCCCCAAAGCCCGACTTTATCGGGATTTACAAAATCTGAACTTTGCAAAGCAGAATATGCATTAAGTGTATCGATAATATAATCGGATGAATAATATGCCCCTCCCGATTCTCCCTCGGAATCATCATGACCGCGCAGATCAATCTTGAAAACTACAAAACCATTGCTCGCAAGATAATCAACATAAGAAGTGTAATTTACTAAAGTCTGGTATTGGCTTGGCGGAATATATCCGTGGACAAATACAATCGCAGGGAAACCTTCTATCGGCTGAGTACCCGATGGGATAGTCAATTGTCCATTAATTTTCAGACCGTCTGAATTATAGCTTACAAGATAAGAGGTGTAGTTGGAATTCTCAGAAACTTTCTTAAGATCTCCCAAATGACTTTTATATTCTCTGTTTCTTAGGTATGGAATAGTCAGTTCTTCAAAAGGAAATGGAGTCGGGCTTATGCTTGCGGTTTTCTTAGTTTCTAAACTTGGGCTGACCAAACTTAGCTTACTGTTCTCTTCCTGTCTCAAAACTAAAACCATGCCTCCAGCCATCAATACTAACAATAGAACAATAACAGCAATTATTATTTGCTTTTTTCTCTTTGGCTTATCCGATAACATTTCAGGATTAATGTTTTCCTCTGTCATATGTCTTTTATATAATACCTTACATTATCTTTCGGATTTATAAGGTTGTAAAGATATATGATATCCTCATCCGAATGCCTTATACAGCCCGAGCTTCCTTCGTTTTCAGGAGACAATCTTGTCATATCATTATTAATTCCGTGTAAGCCGAAATATCCGGGGAGCTCCCAATTACATTGTCCTCCAAGACATTCTTCATAAGGCTGCGGTCCGTATGGATATTCATCAGTTACGGGAACATCAAGTTTGAGAAAATACGGCGCGGTTTCGGGATATTCGCTGGCATCAAATTTATCGGTGATAATCCAATACTGCCTTCCCAAAAGCTGTGGCAGCGGTGTCGGCCGCTTTCCGGGAATTCCGGTTTTGACTTTAAAAGTCTTGATAAGCTGGCTTTTGTTTTCATCTCCCGGAATTCCTTGGTAAAGTTTTTCTATATTTGATTTTCTCAAAAGCATGAGCCAGTATTTTTTCTCTTGCGGAGCTTCAATTATAGGTTTTGTTTGGAAACTGTAAAGCTGATTAATTATATTAAACAGCGGAATTATCAAAAAAATGACCATCAGAATAGGAATTAATTTTTTATTCGTGATAAAATAAGAGGCTATGTTTCGGCCGAAACTCTTTTTGCTTATTTTTTCTGTATCACTTGTTGTCTTAAGCTTAATATTTTTTGTCATAAATAAGAATACACCCAATTCCGTAAGTAATAATCTTACCACATCTTTTGAAGAAAAACCCACTCCAACTCCTACTGTTTCCCAGCTTCAAACTCCTCCCCTCAGAAAAGTGTTGAACAATAATTATCATATCTTTCAAAGATTCAATAATTGCGGGCCTGCAAGTCTTTCCATGCTCCTTTCCTACCATGGAATAAATAAAACTCAGGAAGAAATCGGACAAGATCTTAGACCCTACCAAATTTCTTCCGGTGACAATGATGATAAGTCGGTAACTCTTGTTGAACTCTCAGAAAAGTCGAAAGAATACGGTCTTATTCCCTATCATAGACCAATGGGAAATATAGAGCTTATTAAGCTTTTTATAACTTATGATATTCCGATTGTCGCACGGACTTGGACCAAGCCAAACGAAGACATCGGACATTACCGAGTGATTAAAGGTTATGATGATGAAAGCCGGGAAGTCATCCAGGATGATTCTCTTCAGGGAAAAAATTTAAGGTACTCTTATGAAGACTTTAATGCTTTGTGGGAAAAATTTAATTTCGAGTTCTTAGTTTTAGTTTCTAACGATAAAAAAGAAATTGCAGAACAAATCCTGGGCGTTAATGCTGATGAGAAAACCGCGTGGGAAAATACAGTTGTTTATTCTGAAAACAAACTTGCAGAAAATCCCAGTGACATTTACTCAAGGCTTAATTTGTCCGTCGCGCTCACCAATGTTGGAAATTATAAACAGTCTACTGAAGAATTTGAGAAAGTAGAAAGTCTTCTCCCCTTCAGAACTCTTTGGTATCAGATTGAACCAATCGAGGCCTACTTTGAACTGAAAAACTACGACAGAGTATTTGAAATTACCAACCGGATCCTGAACAACCATAACCGCGCGTTTTCAGAACTTTATATATTAAGAGGAAAAATTTATCAGAAACAGGGGGATTTGGAAGCAGCGCGCTTAGAATTTGAAAAGGCTGTGTTTTACAATGTCAATCTTAAAGAGGCTCAAGTCGCGCTTGCATCAGTTTAAATTATAATTTAGCGGGGTTAACTCTAATAATTCTATCATCTTCACTTTTCGGAATTCCCCTTCCATCCCTGTTGCTAGTTGTAATATAAAGCACCCCATCATGTCCTAAGATTACTTCCCGCAGTCTTCCGTACTGCCCTACAAAATGTTCTTTAAGCTCTCTGACTTGATTATTTTCTATAACTGCCTCGTACAAAGACTGTCCTCTTAGTCCTGCAAAGAATAACGAACCTCCTACAAATGCTGCTCCGGCCGGAGCCCATGTGGTGTTCGGACCGGAATTACGCACTGGAGTTATCATCCCAGATCTTGTTTCATTTCCCTGAATAATATCCCAACCATAATTTTTTCCGTATTCAATGAGATTAATTTCATCAAGACCTGTCGGAGCGGACCTGCCATGCTCTGTCTGCCACAAATTGCCATTCTTATCCCACGCAATCCCCTGCGGATTCCTGTGCCCATATGAATAGGTTAAATTTCCAAACGGATTTCCGGATGCAGGTTTTCCCTCATCAGTTGTACGCAGAATTTTTCCCGCGAGAGAATTTCTATCCTGCGCAAGTGATGGATCTTGCGAATCACCCGTAGTTATATAAAGCAGTTTATCAGGTCCGAACTTTATCCTGCCGCCGTTGTGATTGGAAGCCCCGGGGATACGATCTACAATTATCTTCTCATCAGTCATTTTTGTATCATTTAATGTAAATCTTGAAACGCGGTTTAAAGTGTTGTTATTTTCTCCGCTGTAGGTATAGTAAATGTAAACATAATGATTGCTTGAAAAATCAGGATGAAGCACTATCCCAAGCAGTCCTCCTTCGCCTATTTCCTTTACACTTTGTGCGGTAGAAAATTCTATGGATCTTACTTCCCCGTTTTTATTAAGCAGGTGAATCCTTCCCGCACGCTCTGTAACAAGCAGGCTCCCATCAGGAAGAAATGCAATTGCCCATGGAGTATCGAGATTTTGAGCAATTACTGTTTCTTTTGGAATATCTGTCTTAGTCTGAGAAACCGAAGGAGATACTTTAGCAAGATTGTTTATGATATTCGGCGGAGCTATTGCTTTTTTGTTTTGGAAAACCAAAAAGATAAGTGTGCCAAGAATTATTATCCCAAACAGAAGAAGAATTTTCCTCGACAATTTCATGAAGCTATTATACCAGACAGACATTGAGTGGCAAAAGAAGCAAGAGGATTGGTGGAAAATCAAGCCTTTCCCGTATCTTGTATAATTGGATTGTGAAGATTTCGGTTATTGCGCATCCTAATTCGAAAAAGACCCTGCCTGCCGGCAGGCAGGCAAGAGTTGAAAAGGATTTATTGGAGACCCTACATGTTTATGTCAGCCAACCCCCGCTTGAAGGCAAGGCAAATAGAGCTGTAATTGAAGCTCTTGCGGAATATTTTAAAGTAAAAAGAAATTACGTAAGACTTCTGTCAGGCGAAAAATCAAGGGTTAAACTTTTTGAAATTATAAAAGATCAATAACATTTACCCAAATGTAAATGCGTAAACTTCTGCATTACCGTCTTCAAATTCGATTTTTAAGATATGGCGTCCGGGAGTCGGAAGATTAATAAGCTTGTATAATCTGTCTGAATCAACATTCACTACCCCATTATGATTATCCTCTCCAAAATATTTTAATTCCCCATCGAGATAAACCTTAAAACTTGAGGTTTTGCCTTTGGACCGGGCGACCAGAAAGACTTCTTTTGATTCAAAATTAAGATGCAATTTGGAACTCTTGGCAGGGCTTGCGTACTCTGACATAATATTCCACACACCTTCGTAGGCAAAATAATTATTGGGTAAATTTTGAGGAGATGTATAAACCCCTGAAGCATCTTTATTGATTTTTTCGGGTGAGGATAGATTCTGAGTTCGTAAATACCCTAGATAAGTTTCTGGAGTTTTGGAATATACTTCATATTGAGGATTTGATACGAATCCTGTGGGGATAACCGATCCGGTTTCCGCAAGAAGTTTTCGAATAACTTCTTCGCTTTCATCATATGCGCCTTCTCCAAAATGCGTGAAGCGAATTATTCCATCCTTATCAATAAAATATTTTGCCGGCCAGTAATGATTGTCGTAAGCCTGCCAAGTGGCAAAATCATTATCTTGAACAATGGGATAAGTAAGTTTAAAATCAGAAATTGCACGGGCTACATTATTTTCATTTTTTTCAAATTCAAACTCAGGCGAATGAACCCCAATTATAACCAACCCCTTATCTTTGTATTTCTCCCACCAGCTTCGAAGATAAGGCATCGTGCGCTGGCAATTTATGCAAGAGTATGTCCAAAAATCGATAACTACTACCTTGCCTCGAAGTTCTGAAAGCTTAAGCGGTTTACTATTGAACCAAACTCCGCCTGGAATAATTTCAGGAGCACTTGGACCCTTGGGTAATATAAGTTCTGACATTGGCTTTCCGATGTTTGTTTCCTCCATTGGTTTTTGATTTATTTCCTTAAGTTTTTGTTTGACCATTTGGTTGTCTTCAAATTTAGTCAATCCCACTCCATAATTTGGGAAGGTATTTAAAATAAAAGTTTGAAATTTCCTGTCAAGATTAAAGAAAATTCCAATAGCAGTAATGATCATAACGACACCGAAGGCTTTTTGTATCTTTGCTGAATTAGTCAAAATCCATGGTACGCGTCTTAATATATTCTGACCGCCAATCATAATAATAAACATCGGAATAGAAGTTCCCAAAGAGTAAGAAAGAGTGATAATAAAAGCCTGAAATGTTACAGTACCCGTAATTGCCAAAGATATAACCGATGCAAGTATTGGCCCGACACATGGAGTCCAAAGCAGCCCAAGAGAAAGACCAATAATTAATCCCCCAAAAAATCCATGCTTCGTTTGCCCGCTTGGGGCAAAGCGGCTTAAATTACTAAACATTTTCTCCATCAATGCTTGAATTTTCGGAACGAATAAACTTAAACCAAAGATAATCAAAATAAAGATAGATACAAAACGCAGGGATTCAGCAGGGATGCCGCTTAGTCTTACAATTATTGAAAGGAATAAGGTAAAAAAGGTAAAGCTTAAGACAAACCCTACGACCACTCCGAGCGGCCGTCTTTTTCCTGTAGTATCAACAGAAGAAGACAGGATTATTGGCAAAACGGGCAATATACACGGCGAGAGTATCGTTACTACTCCCGCCAAAAATGCAAATACGACAAGTAAAATCATAACTTACTTAATATTTTCCAGAAGTTCGTCGGTTTGTCCGCCATTCCACTTTGTTAATTGATTTCCTTGTATATCAATTTGAACAAATGTGTGTTGGTAGATAATGCCATGCTTTTTAGCCAGATCTTTTTCTTCCTGATCTGTATCAGGATCGTTGTAATTAACCCGCAATACTACCACATCTTCTGGGATTTTGTTTGGGTTTGCGGTAAAATCTGCATTAGCCTGTTTACACGATGGACACCAAGTCGCGTAAAAATAGAGCACTCGACGTTTACTTGCTGCTTGATCGTACGCCTCCCTTGAATACTCAACGTAACGGGAGCCGGCACTTTTATCCATCGTGCCTTCGTCCTTTTGTATGATGGATACATCATCTTTTTTCGCCATGGAATCTGACTGCGAAGAAGATTTTTGAGAAATAGTATATGCGCCAATACCTATAGCCGCAACAATTGTAACTAGAACAAAAATTATAATTGGATTTTTCATTTACTTGATTCACCTCCCATCTTAATTATCGTAATAAATAAAAATACAAATGTCAAGTAGGCTTTACATTTTGAAATGAGAGTAAATCCTTGAAAGAAGTTTAGAAAATACCATTGCACAAAGTGCAATTACAAGCCATGGATCAATTTCATGCTTTAACGCCTGCATAATAATTCCGAGGATTAATGCTCCAACCCCAACAAGATAGGAAATTCTTCCGGCAGTGAGGATATGCATCGATTCTCTTTCATCAGAAGATTTTTCTCTAAAGATAAATGCTGCAAATGTTAAGAAAGACACAATTAATCCTACAATCAACATTGATTGCATACTCTCAGGCATACTGAGATGTCCCGGATTAAGAAAAAGAATTGCAATTCCCAGTATTGCTATTGCGCTAATCGTTTCGATAATCATATTAATTTTTTATTTTAAAAATTTTTTCAACAGACATATGAAAATATTTGGCAATCTTAAGAGCAAGTAGAACAGAAGGCGTATAATTTCCTTTTTCAATTGCGATAATTGTCTGCCGTGTTACACCAATTTCAGAAGCAAGCTGCTCTTGTGTCATATTTTTCTTTATCCTGATATTTTGCAAGTCGTTTACAACTTTGTCTTTCATTTTTTAAAAAATTGTGCTTCACCTTTACAAAATAATTATAACAGATAAAAATATCAATTTAATCCCAGCTTTGCGGCGCAGGCTCCCCACACTCCCCAACCTCTCAAATTCTTAAGCATTTTTCCCCGCGTTATCTGCTCATCTTTTGACGCTTGCGCGGGATTTCCGGCACCATTCACCGAATTCCAAGCGCCTTGGGAAAATTGGAGTCCTCCAAAATATCCGTTGCCCGTATCAGCACTCCAGTTACTATGTGTCTCGCAGTCAGCAATACTTTCCCAGATGGCGGGATTGTCCGGACTCTTCGGATCGGGAGTCGGAGTTGATGTTGGCAGAGGAATTTTGGTTGGAATTAGTCTCGGCTTAAGAGTTGGCGTAGGCGTTGTTGTCGGAGTCGGTGTTGGGCTTGGTGTCGGCGTTGAAGTTGGAGTGGGAGTCGTCTTAGAAAGCGGGCTTGCAATCTTCTGGTTTGAAATTTGAGCTGAATGAAAGGCTTTAATTTGATTATGGATAAGGGTAAGGCTTACAAGTGTAGCAAAGAAAATAATAAACCCGATTTTCTCTTTCAGAAGAATTGCAATGTCTTGCTTTTGCACCCCAGTATTATACCTCCAATGTTTTATAAGAAAAACCACCTTTGGGATAATCTTTGATTCCCGCAAGACATTTTTAATGATATAATTAGTGTGATGAAAGTTTTATTTACCGTTTGGGAGCTTGATCCGTTTTTGAAAAGCGGACATTTCTATTGTGCTTACTAGGACATTTCTATTCTTGTCTAAGAAAAGCACTTTAGTTCTTGTGTTGGGTTTGAGGATACCAGTATAATAAAATGTCTCATGCTTAAAAAACTTCGTATTGCCCAAATTGCACCAATATGGAATGATGTTCCCCCAGCGCATTATGGAGGAATAGAGCGTGTAGCTAGCTCAATCACCGAAGAGTTAGTAAGGCGAGGTCATGAAGTTACGCTTTTTGCTACTTCCAGTTCCAAAACACAAGCAAGATTGGTTTCTTCAGTGATAAGTCCTATGGCTGGAAAAATTGCATGGGAAAATCCTTCCTATACTATTTTTAATATCTCTGAAGCTTATAGGCGAGCACGTGACTTTGATATCATACATAGCCATGCTGATTATTGGTGTTTTCCCTTTGCTAGTCTTACAACAGTACCGACTGTACATACACTGCATAATTTATTGTCTCAAGATAAAGATAGTGATGAATATCAGTTTTATGTCCAGTACAGAAATCAGAGATTGATTAGCATAAGCAATAATCAACGTCAGGGTTTGCCATGGAATTTCATTGATACTGTTTATAACGGTATTGATACTCAAAAATTTTCTTTTTCATCATCACGGGGTAATTATCTATTTTGGACGGGAAGGATTACTAATTCAAAGGGCGCAAAGGATGTGTTATTAGTTGCTAAGAAGCTTCAAATGCCATTGATTTTTGCTGGTCATTTGATTGGGGGTAATAAAGAATTTTTTGAAACAGAGGTCAAACCTTTACTTAATGATAAATTGATTACACTAACGGGTGATATCACTCCAAAAGAAGCGATAAAGTATTATCAAAACGCTTATTGTACACTTATGCCTATTCATTGGGAAGAACCGTTTGGATTGGTAATGGCAGAAAGTCTTGCATGCGGAACTCCTGTGATTGCTTATAGACGAGGTTCAGTACCCGAGATTATTGAGGATGGTAAAACTGGTTTTATCGTTGAAGAAAAAGATGGTATAGATGGGATTGTGGGAGCAGTAAAAAAAGTAGATCAGATAGATAGATTTTCTTGCAGACAGAAAGTAGAAAATCAATTCACTATAGAAAAAATGGTTGATCGATACGAAAAAATATACGATACAGTTATCAATAAAATATGAATATCTTATTTGCCGCATCGGAAGTTGCTCAGATTTCACAGTTGGGCGGTTTAGGTGATGTTGTGAGCGCTCTTCCAAATCAACTACATACTCTTGGCATAACCACTCGCATTGTGATACCTTTTACAACGTCTATAGACTTCAAGCGCTACCAGTTGAAAAAAAAGCTTGAGTATTCAGTTTCAATGGCTGGATTAGAGGAACATGTTACTGTATGGAAAACCGATTATCTTCGAGTGGTACCGGTATATATTTTGGAAAACAGGCGGTATTTTTACAGTCCGATCATGTACAGAGATTTTAATGGATTTCTTGAGGCGGCGCGCTACGCTTTTTTTTCCAAAGCAGTACTCGAGCTTATTCCTCAATGGGATTTTCAGCCTGACGTCATCCATACCCATGATTTTTACACAGGGCTGATTGCCTTGTTTCGAAATACAATCTATAAGGACCATCCGGTTATTGGGAAAATTGCGACAATTTTGACCATTCATAGTATTCGGGCGCAAGGACAAGTAAGTGATTCAATTCTCGATTTTGCGGAAATAGCAAAAAAAGATCTTACGACATACAGGAAAAATCAAGGGGGAGATATCAATCTGGTGGAGCAAGAAATATTAAATGCTGACATGCTTACAACTGTTAGCCCTACATATGCACGAGAACTTTCTATCTCTCAGAATGCTTATGGGCTAGAAAACACTATCAAGAGTAAAAAAAAGGATTTTTACGGGATATTAAACGGGATCGACGTCCATGAATATGACCCGAGGAAAGAGAATGATTTGTATCATTCGTATGGTACTTCAAATGTTTTCGACATAAAACCTAAGAATAAAGAAAAACTTCTTCGTCACTTCAAGCTGCAGCATCGGATGGATCAACCGGTCATATCAATGATTACGAGATTGGATGATCAGAAAGGTATAGATTTACTTCTTGAAGCGTTCCCGAAGTTTATGGAGATGGACGTCACATTTTTTTTATTGGGCCAAGGGAGACTAGACTATGTAAAGAGCTTTAAAGAAATGGCCAAACGCTATTCTGATAGAATGAAAGCAATATTTACGTTTGAACATCCGCTTAGCAAGCTTATTTACGCAGGTAGCGACATACTCCTAATGCCTTCAAAATTTGAGCCATGCGGACTCACGGATATGATTGCCATGCGTTATGGGACATTGCCTCTTGTTCATCTAGTTGGAGGTCTTAAGGATGCTGTCAGGGATGAATATAATGGATTTGGCTTTGTAGAATTTAACCAGGAAGCACTTCTTTCTACTATAGCTCGTGCGGTTAATTTGTATTCTGATTATCAAAATTTAAGAAAGTTACGAAGGGTAAGAGAAAGTAAGTGGGCCGGAATGATTCTTCATGCTATGCATAAGGACGTATCGTGGAAGAAGTCAGCTCGGCAGTACAGAACTATTTATAGAAAGGCTATTGAAAAGCGGCAATCCTTAAAAAATAATGTGTAATCTAAAATATGGCGGATTTCAAGTTCATAGAAGATAAAAATTCAGGGAAATGGATAATACTTGCGCCCCCCGGCGCGCAAAGCGTCTGATGTCACACATGAAGCTTCACCGCCTTGTCTATGGATTTTTCGTGGGATAAAAGCGCAAAGGCGTATCTCTCTCTTTACGATAAGCTTATTAACAATACTCTGTAGCCTTTATGCGCTAACGCAGATCTAGAGTATCGCCTTTAAAAACTAAATTTTTTGGTTTTATAATCACCTGCTTCTCACCTTTTTCGACATATCCAGCATCAATTCCCTGAAATTTATTTTTCTTAATAATTCTTAAAGTTCTTGCAGTATCTTTTTTTGGTACAAAAATCGCATAATCCATTCCCATATTGTAAGTCTGATACATTTCGTAATCATCAAGATTTGCGTGTTTTTGTATGAAATCAAAAATCTCTTGGGGTTTAAATATTTTTTCAATAACGTAAGTAAATTTCGGCTTTCCTCTCATAACTTTGCGAAGGCCATGTCCTGTGATGCTTGATAAGTAATGAATATCAATTCCGGCATCGAATAAATCTGCAATTAATTTTGCGTAAATATGAGATCTAACTAAAAGTGTTTCTCCATATAATTTTCCGTTTACTTTTGTTGCATATTTTTTAGGTAGTTTTTCAGCAATCGCCCGAGCTAAGGACAAGCCATTTACGTTGATTCCACTACTTTTTAGAAGTATTATGCTGTCTCCAATTTTAATTCTCTTGTCTGTTAGGAGTTGACTTTTATTTGGTATAAATCCAACCGCCGATCCACCCAAATCTATAGTTTTTGGATTTATAATTCCTTTATAAGTTGGGGTTTCTCCACCGCCCCAAGACGCCCCGGATAAATCACTTGCCTTTTTCCAACCTTTAACCAAATCCTTCATTCTTTTCGAATCTTCAAGCCATGAGCTATCTCCAACTGCCCAATATGCATGTATAGTAAGCGGACGCGCTCCAACGGAAATCAGATCATTAATAATTGCGCTTACTGCATCGTGTCCAATGTTATCGTAGTAAGTTTTCCCTGTAACCTTTCTCATTTCGTCTGCTACCAAATTTTTGGTGCCTAATCCTTCTATTACCGTGGCCATATAAACACTGCCTTGTTTCCAAACATAAGCAGACTCGCCCCGTGAGTCTTCAGCCTCTAGGAATCCTTTTTTGGTCAAATTTCGAGCAGTATCTTTAGCAGCAGATTGAGCCAATTTTTTAACAGGATCCATTGATTCATAATTCACCCCAGATTGTGAATAAGTAATCTTCTTTTTATTTTTTGACATATATTTTACCCATTTGGATAAATTTCTTTTGCTCTGTCTCGTGCTTCTATAAGTAGATGCTCCTCTCCAGGTCTCATATAGACCGGCTCAGAAACGTTTGTAACTTTATCCTCGACTACTCTTCTCCAATGATCTAATTGCAGTATATATTCAAAATACAAAGCAGCCCTTTGTAGACTTTCAGGAGTGTCCGCTTCAAAGATTGGAACATGACTTATCGCAACGGTTTCCCCATGATCCCATTTCTCATCAATTCTGTGAATTATTACATCTGTCCCCTCATTTCTTCCGGTCAATCTAACAAGCTCAAGCATTATTGCGTGGGATCGTTTACCATGAGTCGCTCGAGTTTCTCTCTTGGGCCCTGGATGTTGATTATAAATTACGCCAGAATATTGCTCTATTGTATTCCTAGGGGTTTTCTGTAACCAGCCGTTTTGAGAAACAACTGTTCCTCCAAGCTCTGCTATAGCTTTATTCAATGCTTGTCCAAATCCGTACTCATCAACCTTACCATCATCTCCTCTAAAAGATTCTTGATTTACAACTCTCCATGGAGCTCCCAACCTTCTTGCATTGGGAACATTAATCTCATTTTCTTCAGAGATAATAAGACCACTCAAATTAAGCTTTGGTACAAATCCACGACTTATACCCACTCCAAGATTTAGAAACGTTGATCCTCCAGAACCAAGAGAAACCAAATTTTCTTTACTTCTTGCCATTTTATGATTGCTGAGCAAATTTACACACTACTCTTCCCCTGCTTTATTTCTTTTATGGCTTTTTCTGTAATCTCCACGGAGAGACCGATATATTTTTCAGGTGTCAAACTTACTAATTCATCTTTTATTTTTTTATCAACCTTCAGTTTATTTATCAAACTTTTCCAATCAGAACTTTTAATATGTTTTCCGCGCGTCAAAGAAAGAAGCATGGAATATGGATCTGTGACTCCTTCTTTTCTAAGAAGTGTCTGTGCCGCTTCTGCGAGTATTGACCAATCATTATTTAAATCTTCAGAAATCTTTTCAATATTCGGTGTGATTCTTGATAGACCTATCAACAAACTTTTGTAGCCAATTAAACTAAACCCAAGTGCAGTCCCGATATTTCTTATCACCGTACTATCCGATAAATCTCTTTGAAGTCGCGAAACAGGAAGCTTTCTTGCCATAAACTCAAGAATTGAATTTGCCATTCCTAGATTCCCCTCGCTGTTTTCAAAATCAATTGGATTTACTTTTTGCGGCATTGCAGAGGACCCGACTTCTCCCTTTTTAACTTTTTGGGTAAACCAACCATCGCTTATATAACGCCACGCATCCTGTGAAAAATCTATAAGAATATTATTTATTCGCTCGATTGTCTGGAAATACTGCGCAAAATCATCGTAAGGATTTATTTGCGTAGTAATAATATTTGGAGTAAGCCCGAGAGAGTTGACAAACTTTTCAGAAAATTTTATCCAGTCTGTCTTGGGGTAAGAAAGTTTTAACGAGTTGTAATTCCCTACTGCTCCAGTAATTTTTCCCGTCAAATTTTGATCTTTAAGTTTTAAAAACTGCTTATTAAGTCTATCGGCAAAAATTACAATTTCTTTACCAAGAGTAGTTGGGACTGCCGGTTGTCCATGAGTTCTTGCAAGCATTACCACCTTCTTATTTTTTTCTGCAATTTCACAAAGCTCATTAATAATCTCAAGAAGAACTGGAATAATAATTCTACCAGTTGCTCTTTTTAGAATTAATCTGTAGGAAATATTATTTATATCCTCTGACGTCAAACCGAAATGAATAAATTCGATAATATCCCTAAGCGTTGTGTTTTTCAAAAAATTCCTAAGAAACCTTTCTACAGCTTTTACATCGTGTCGTGTCTCATTTTCAATTTCTTTAACTTTTTCAGCGTCTTCTATTGAGAGTTTATTTATTAAATTTAGTAATAAACTTTTTTCCTTCGGTGAAATTTTTCTTACAATCTTTTCTTCGGAAAGCGCGATAAGATATTTTATTTCAACTTCAACCCGGATTTTTATCAATCCAAACTCTGAAGTAAACTCTGAAAGTTCTTCTATTTTCTCTCTATATCTTCCGTCAAGAGGTGTTACTGAGGAAAGTTCGGCAAGAGGAAAACCGCGTGGGGAATTTTTTCTTAGCATGTCCGCTCATATATTAACTTATATCTTTTTCAAATTCAATGCATTAATCTTTTTGATTTTTTTA
>JBBTVO010000002.1:0-12071 GCA_038063195.1 Patescibacteria group bacterium | reverse complement strand
TAATTGGTCTTCATGAAACGCTTCGCGAAATTATTGACAACGCAGTCGATGAGGCACTTGCAGGCCATGCGACAAATGTCTGGATTACTTTAAATAAAGACAGTTCGGCAACTGTAGTTGATGACGGACGGGGAATTCCTATTGATATAATGCCTCAATTTAAAAAGTCCGCCCTTGAAATCGTAATGACTAAGCTTCATGCCGGTGGAAAATTCGGCGGCTCTGCTTATAAAATTTCAGGGGGTCTTCATGGAGTTGGAAGTTCTGTTGTGAATGCTTTGTCGAAATGGATGTGGGTTGAAGTCCTGCGGGATGGGAAAATCCACAGACAGGAATATCAGAAGGGGGCTCCTAAAACCAAGGTTGAAGTCGTTTCAAAGTCTAAAAACGAAGCTCCAAATTTCAAGGATGATAGAAAAAGCGGGACAACAGCTACTTTTCTTCCGGATAATGAAATTTTCTCAACAATAGAGTTTGATTTTGATACCGTAAAAAAAGCAATAAGAGAGAGAGCATATCTAGTACCAAATCTTTATTTTCATCTTTACGATCTTAGAAGCGATGAAATAAAAGAGGTTAATTATTATTTTGAGGGAGGCATAGCATCTCTCGTTACCCGTCTTAACGACAACAAAGACCCGCTTCATAAAACAATATTTATCAAAAAACAAAATGGGGAAGTCGAGGCGGAGATTGCGCTCCAATATAATAATGGCTATTCGGAAAATGTGGAAAGTTACGTAAACGTAATTAACACAGTAAACGGCGGAACGCATCTTACAGGTTTCCGAATGGCGTTAACGCGCGCGATAAATGATTACGGCAAAAAAATCGGAGCATTTAAATCTGAGGAAGATTCCATAACAGGAGATGATACGAGAGAAGGCCTTACCGCGGTAGTATTTATAAAAATGCCGCAGGATAAGATCCAATTTGAGGGTCAGACGAAAGGGAAGCTTGGAAATGCTGAGATCCAGCCTGTCGTTCAGGTAATTGTGAAGGAAGGATTAAGTACTTATTTTGAAGAAAATCCTGCGGATGGTCGAAGAATTCTTGAGAAAGTATATCTTGCTGCCAAGGCAAGACTTGCAGCAAAGGCGGCCAGAGAAGCAATACTACGAAAAGGAGCACTTGAGGGCTCATCTCTTCCCGGGAAACTCGCGGACTGTCAGGAAAAAGATCCATCAATCTCTGAATTATATATAGTAGAGGGGGACAGTGCAGGAGGAAGTGCCAAGCAGGGAAGAGATAGGAAGTTTCAGGCAATTCTTCCAATCGGCGGAAAAATCTTAAATACTGAAAGAGCCAGACTGGACAAGATAATCGAACACGAAGAGCTAAAGAATTTGATAATTGCACTTGGAATGGGAATAGGCGAGACTATCAAGTTTGAAAAGCTAAGATATCATAGAATTATTATCATGACCGATGCAGACGTCGACGGGGAACATATCGAGACTTTGATACTTACATTTTTCTACAGACACTTACCGGATATTATGAAGCAAGGCTTTCTTTATATCGCACAGCCCCCGCTTTTCAAAGTCGCAGCGGGAAAAGATATTCAATATGCATATTCGGAGGCAGAAAGAGACACTGTTATAAAAGGTATTAAAGAAAAAAATTCCAAATCCGCAATTACCATTCAAAGATACAAAGGTCTTGGGGAAATGAACCCCGAACAGCTTTGGGAAACAACCATGAATCCGGCAAATAGAATTTTAAAGCAAGTAACGATCGATGACGCGGAAGAAGCAGACGCAACATTCACAATGCTTATGGGCGACGAGGTCCCGCCGCGAAAACACTTTATCCAAAGCAATGCGAAACTCGCAACACTAGATTTATAAATTTTATTATGCAAGATTTGGGACAAGAACAAAATCAATCCACACAACAGGAGCAGAGATCTCCGGGAGGATATATTAAATTAGTGCATCCGCAAGAAGAACCAGAGTCTTGGACAAGTAGTGATGGAATAAAATTTGTAGACTTTCCGAAAAAATGGACCAGTCTGGGAGATGCCAGACTTGAATTAACAAGAACCAATTTTGAGCCATATAATCCTAATGAAAAAGCTATTCTGGTGACAGATAAAGGGCTCCAGGAGATAACAGAGGGCGATGCATTGGGAAGAGGTCTTTATGATGTAAAGATTCATATCAATCATCCTATTGCAAAATTTAGAGGAAGTGAATTTTTTGCAGGTGTTTCGATTGATGGCGAAACTGATTTGATTCAGGGACAATTCTATAATTCATCAGAGGACGAAGAGGATTATTCAAAAGAAAGATCAGACCAAAAGCTACAGATGGCCGGAACTGAGTTATGGGACTTGACTTTCGAAAAAGATGGTAAAAAAATATGCTTATATGTTCCTTATGAATCAACCGAAGAAAGAAGATTTGTTGAGGATTTGTATTTCAGGTTCACTGTCGCGCATCCACCACGGGAAGGAAAAATATAATGAATATTAAGAATTTGCCGGTGGGGAAGAATCCCCCTGAAAAGTAATTACCTCAGAAACCCCTCAAGCTACTCAGAGATCCAAAGACGCTCAAGCACAAAATCTTGATAAACTCCCTAGGTGCCAATAGGAATCCACCTCCCAGGTGGGATTATTTTATTCCAGAACGAGATGCTTGATTTTGCTTAGTTCTCTTTGGTAATCAACCTGATCTTTTAGAAAATCAGTATAATCTTCTCTCTTCTTGAAGAAGCTTAAAATTGTGTCAGTTTCACAAAAAGATTCCTCTTTAATATATTCCGGTAAAGAGGACCATGGATATTTAAGAAGTGAATTAAAATCCTTGACTATATATGAAGTGATAGGATTGAGATGAATATATCTTGAAACATGAAGTAGCTGCTCATCAGTTTCAATCAAAACCGCTTTGAACTGACCCAGAAAAAGATGACCTATTCTCTCGTTTTTAGTATTAAAGTATCTTGTGTAACTATTTTGAAAATTAGATAAAAATTTTGATATGCCTTTATCGGAGACTTGTCTTAAAAGAAAATGAAAATGATTTGGCATTAGGCAAAAACTTAGAATGTCTATCAGCTTGGGGCCAGTTTTAAATTTCACCTCAAGCTTGTTTCTCTCTGCACCAGAAAGTTTAAGAAATTTAGAAAACTTCAACGGCTGGCTGACAAATCTATAATAGTCGATAGAGGCAAGAGCTCTTTTCAATTCTAGCTTATCATCAAATGTTGGGCGATGATCGATACCCCGATTAAAAACATGATAAACCTGTCCCTCAACTAAGGGAAGCAGCCGCCTTGGCATATATATATTTTATTGTCGACAAAAACTCCCGAGGTGTCAATAGCAATCCACCTCCGAGGTGGGATTTAAAAACCTCCGAGGTGGGATTTAAAATTAAAATGAGGCTTGTGGGCAAAAGGATATTCGAATATAATATTTCTATGGATTTCTCAAAGCTTAGTTCGGGAAAAAATCCACCGGAAGAAATAAATGTATATATAGAAATACCCGAGGGCGTTTCGGTGAAATACGAGCTTGATAAAGACTCGGGTTTTATATACGTCGACAGATTTCTTTTTACTGAGATGAATTATCCGTTTAATTATGGATTTATCCCGAACACTTTGGCCGATGACGGCGATCCTGAAGACGTGATAGTTCTTTCAAGTAAACCAGTAGTGCCGGGAGTTGTAATTGCGTGCAGGCCTATCGGAATGCTTGAGATGGAAGATGAGGCAGGAATTGACAATAAAATTATCGCAGTACCAATGCCCAAAGTCGATAATAAATTTAAGGATTATAATGACGTGACAGATATCCCTGACGAAACAAAAGAGAAGCTTAGGAATTTCTTCGAAAATTACAAGAAATCCGAACCGGGAAAATGGGTGAAGATAAAAGAATGGAAAGGAAAGGAAATCGCCTTTGAGGATATAAAAAAGGCGATGAAGTGAATTTCTAATTGACCTAATTAACCTAATTTCTAAATTGGGATTTAATGCTTGGGAATTGTTTAGAAATTAGAAATTAGAGCTTAGAAATTTTTTATTTATGGCAGATATTGGAAAAATTAACCGGACAGAGATAACCACAGAAATGAAAAAAGCGTATTTGGACTACGCGATGAGTGTAATTGTCCAGCGTGCGCTTCCTGATGTAAGAGACGGGCTAAAGCCGGTCCACCGAAGAATTCTTTTTGCAATGCATGAAATGGGACTGACTCACTCGGCAAAATATTCAAAGTCTGCAAAAATTGTCGGAGAAGTCATGGGAAAATATCATCCTCATGGTGACATGCCTATTTATGATGCGCTCGTGCGACTCGCGCAGAGTTTTTCACTTCGATATCCTTTGATCGACGGACAGGGAAATTTCGGCTCAGTGGACGGGGATCCGCCTGCTGCAATGCGTTATACAGAAGCCCGGATGGCAGGAATTACATCTGAAATGCTTTTTGATCTTGATAAAGAGACTGTTGATTATCTTGAAAATTTTGACGCCACACTTAAAGAGCCGGTTTTCCTTCCTGCGAAGTTACCCAATCTTCTTCTTATGGGAAGTGAAGGAATTGCCGTGGGGATGGCGACAAAAATTCCTCCGCATAATCTCTCAGAGGTAATCGATGCAATAACTTTTACGATTGATAAAATAAAGTTTGATAAAACCTCAACTGATCCCATACAAAGCCTTTCCTCAACAGCCACAATTGACGAACTTCTTGAGTTTATAAAAGGCCCTGACTTTCCTACAGCCGGAAGTATTTATGATATTTCTGAAATTAAAAATGTCTATACCACGGGGCGCGGGAGAGTGTTAATAAGAGGAAAGGCAGAAATTGAAGATATCGGTCAGGGAAAAAGCGCAATCATAATTACAGAGCTTCCGTATCAGGTGAATAAAGCGCTTCTAGTTGCCCGAATTGCAGAGCTTGCCAAGGACAAGAAGCTTGAAGGAATTTCGGATCTAAGGGATGAGTCGGACAGACACGGAATGAGAATTATGATAGAACTTAAGCGCGATGCGGCGCCCCGGAAAGTTTTGAATAACCTCTTCAAGCACACAAGCCTTCAGACAACTTTCTCGGCAAATGTCGTTGCTCTTGTCAACGGAACTCCCCAAACTCTAAATCTCAAAACCATAATTGAAGAATATTTAAAACATAGATTTTTGGTGGTCAGGAAGCGCTCGGAATATGAACTTCGGATCGCAAAAGCAAGGCTTCATATTCTCGAGGGGCTAAAGATTGCAGTTGATAATATTGACGCGGTAATAAAAACCATTAGGGAATCAAAGACTCAGGAAGAAGCCAAAGAAAACTTGATGACGAAATTCAAGCTCTCAGAACTTCAGGCAACTGCAATTTTAGATTTGCAACTAAGGAGACTTGCAGCGCTTGAGCGGCAAAAAATTGAAGAGGAATACGAAATGATTAAGGAAACAATTGCGTACATTGAAGATCTTCTTTCCCATCCGCCAAAGATTTTAAAAGTCGTAAAAGACGAGCTTGCGAAAATTAAAGAAAAATATGGAGATCCGCGAAGAACCAAAGTCTTTAAGAGCAGGATTGGAGATTTTTCAGATGAAGATCTTATCCCAAATGAACCGACTGTAATAACCATGACCCAGACAGGTTATATCAAAAGGCAAAGTACGATGAGCTTTAAGACCCAGCACCGCGGCGGAAAGGGAATTAGGGGAATGACGACGAAAGACGAGGACAGCATTGCTCATATCCGCTCTGCAGAGACTCATGACAATCTCCTTTTCTTTACCAACAGAGGTAAGGTTTATCAAACCCGCGCTTATGAGATTTCGGAATCCCAGAGGACAAGTAAGGGCACTGCCGTAGTCAATTTGTTAAATATTGAACAGGGTGAAGAAGTAAAATCGTTTATAAATTACGGCAAGACCGACAAGGGAGTTTATGTATTCTTAACAACTAAGCGGGGGACTGTGAAGAAATCAAAGCTTTCTGATTTTACCAATATAAGAAAATCAGGAATTGTCGCGGTCAAGCTTGATAAGGGAGACGAGCTTGCATGGAGTGAGTTTACAAGCGGGGAGAACGATATAATCCTGACTACAAAAAACGGAAAAGCAATAAGATTTTCCGAAAAAGCCGTAAGACCTACGGGACGAGCGACTATGGGAGTCAGAGGTATAAGAATCGAAAGCGATGATATCGTAATTGGAATGGATGTTATAAATAAAGAGGCGAACGACGATCTTCTTACCATTATGGAAAACGGGCTTGGTAAGAAAACCGCAAGTAAGCTTTTTCGCGGACAGGGAAGGGGAGGTAAGGGAGTAAAAGTTGCCAAAGTTACCGCAAAAACAGGAAAGGTTGCCTTTGCGCAGGTAATCCCACCCAACTGTGAAGAAATAATTATGACATCCCAAAGGGGACTTGTGGTAAAGCTTTCTCTGACTTCGGTCCCGCGTCTTGCCCGTGACACTCAGGGTGTAATTCTTATGCGATTCACAAATCCAAACGACCACATAACATCCGCCACATTTGTAGAATAACCATGGATAAACATATCCTCATTTTCGGAACAAGTACTACATACGGAGCTTGGGATAGTCAGGGTGGTTGGGTTGCAAGGCTTAGAAAGTATATAGACAAAAATCAAATAGAATCCAATTTTAAGAACGAAATTTTAATATACAATCAGGGAATTTCAGGAGCAAAAACCGAAGACATATTGAAAACACTCGAACCTGAAGCGCAAGCAAGACTTGGTCATAACCGTGATAATGAAATTATAATAATATTGCATGTTGGCATAAACGATACTATTTATAATGAGGACTTAGGAAAAGTAGAGGTATCCCCGGATGAATTTAAAAACAATCTAAAACTTCTTTTAGATAAAGCTAAGCAATATTCTGAGAAGATAATTATTGTGGGTTCAATGCCGGTCGACAAAAGAGTCGATCCGATGCCATGGGCACCAGGAAGATCATATCGAAACGAATACGTCGGAAAATACAATGAGATATTAGAAAATGTTTCAAAAGAAGAAAAAGCTTACTTCGTAGAAGTCTTTAAGAAATTTATAGACACTGACTACTCAAGTTTTCTTACCGATGGAGTCCATATGAATGACGAAGGACATAAAAAACTCTATGAAATGGTTCGAGATTTTTTACTTGAAAAAAAGATTATATGAGAATTGATGGGAAACAGATTGCGCAGGAAATTTTTGAAGAACTTAAATTACGAGTTGAAAAACTTAAAGAAAAAAATATTATTCCCCATCTTCATATAATAACTCTTACCACAGACCATGCTTCCGAATCCTATGTAGGACAGAAAAAGAAAAAGGGCGAAGAGATTGGAGCCAAAATTACTGTTGAGAATTTGGATCCGAGGACATCTACTGAAAGTTTGCTTGAGAAAATTGAAAAATTAAACCAAGACTCAACCGTTCACGGAATAATTGTTCAAAGACCTTTCTCTCCGCAAATCGATGAGGAAAAAATTGCAAATTCTATAAATCCGGGGAAAGATGTAGACGGTTTCCATCCGGATTCCAAATTTTCTCCGCCAATCGCAGAAGCAGTATTAAGAATTTTGGAATGTATTTTTAAGTCCACCTCCGAGGTGGATGAAGCTGGCACCTCGGAGGTGTTAGCTTGGCTTAAGACCAAAAAAATCGCCGTCGTAGGCAAAGGAGTGACAGCAGGCGGACCCATCATGAAAACACTCGGGGAAACAAGGTCCGACCTTGTAGTGATCACATCGAAAACCAAAAATAAACAAGAAATTTTAAAAAATGCAGATATTGTAATTTGTGCAGTAGGGAAGCCTAATGTCATTAGAAAAGAAGATCTTAAGAATGGCGTAATTTTAGTAGGAGTAGGAATGTTCAGAAGCGATGATGGAAAATTCCACAGCGATTATGAAGAAGAAGATATCAAAAATATTGCATCATTTTATACACCCACCCCGGGTGGAGTCGGACCTGTAAATGTCGCCATGCTCCTTAAGAATTTAATAATTGCCACTGAAAATCAGGCAGGATTAAAATAACCAACTATTGACTGAACTATTTCTTTTTCCATGGCAGGATGTGAAAGATCCCTCTTTGTAATCATTTCATAAGCTTTTTTGTAAACTCTGCTTACAATTCTTATATCAGCAAGACTTAGCTTTGGAACAGCCCCTTGACCGGTAAATCCAAGATCCTTTAATTTCCTCCTGAGTATTTCTTTATCATAACTATCGGGATCTTCACCGCGCAGAAAACGTCTCTCGTAGGTGCCAGCGTCCCAAAATCTTGAACTATGCGGAGTAAGTACTTCATCTATAACCATTAAATTTCCTTCTCCGTCCAAACCTGCCTCAAATTTAGTTGAGGCAAGAATAATGCCCCTACTCCTACTTACTTCTTTTCCTGTTTGATTGAGTCTTATTAATCTTTCTTTAAGAATATCGAAAACATCTTTTCCTGCCTGCTGATTTACAATTTCTCTCGCTTGTTCTTCTGTAATTTCTTCGTCTTTATCGCTTTTGGTTGTGGGAGTAAAAATTGTTCCCATTGGAAGTTCCTGATTATCCATAAGATCATCAGGGAAATCTATTCCATAGATATTTCTTCTTCTTTCAATTCTATACTTATGGTACGCAGATGTTCTCGTCGAGCTTCTCTCAAGATAGGATCTGAAAACAAACTCCACATCAAATCTTACCTTTGCTTTTCTTGCGATGGTAACAGCCGGATCGGGAGATCCTAGATAATCATTTTCTATTATATTTTTTGTCCGGGTTTTCCACCAATTTGATAGCGCATTGACCGAAGCACCTGAGCCGGGAACTGAACAAATCAGAATATCGTGGGCTGAATTTCTATCAGTCTTTACTATTACCAACTTATCTTCAACTGTCCATATATCTGCAGTCTTACCTGTTGTTTTATCGCCAAACGCAGAAGGAAGATCAATCGTAGTGATTCCAAATTGAAAGTTCCCAGGTGGCGCATCTTTTATGAGCGCAAGCCTTCCTTCTCTTTCTCTTACCATTTCGCCCAAATTATAGCACACCATTTGACACTACAGTCAAAGACGATTAGAATAATCCAAACCATGTTTATCGAAGCACCCCGACCAACGCCAAGCCCCGAACCTGAAAAAATAAACGGAAACTTCAAAGGCCAAGATATTCTCTCAATGGACCGATTTGACACATATTCTCTTGATGTGCTTTTTGATGTTACGAAAGACATGCGCGAAATTGCAGTCAATGCAGAGCCTTGCGATATTCTAAAGGGAAAACAGGCAGTTTTACTTTTTTATGAACCTTCTTCAAGAACCCGAGGATCATTTGATGCAGCGATGAAGCAACTTGGAGGACAAACAATAGTCGTTGAAGATCCCCAGCATTTCTCGTCTGTTGCAAAGGGCGAAACATTCGAAGATACAATCAGAACTTTTGAGGCGTATTCTGATTTGATTGTATTAAGACATCCTATTACAGGATCTCTTCAAAAAGCAGCAGATATTGCAACGCGTGTTCCAGTAATAAATGCAGGGGATGGAGGACAAGGAGAGCATCCTACGCAAGCGCTTCTTGATTTGTACACAATAAAAGAGCAACATGGAAGACTTGATAATCTTACTGGAGTGATAGCGGGAGATTTATTGTTTGGAAGGACTGTAAAATCTCTAATACGCGGTCTTTCTCTTTATCCAGGCAATACTTTACATCTTCTTTCCCCCGATGAACTAAGATTGCCTAGAAAAGATTTTGAAGAATTTGTAAGACGTGGAGTTAGAATGATTGAAATTTCAGACCCAAAAGATATTCCTTCTAACGCGAGCTTTTGGTATTGGACACGTATACAAAAAGAGAGAAGGGTAAAAAACGGATTAACAGTAATAAGAAATTTAGCAAAAATGTTCGGAATAAAACAGGATATGAAAAATCCTTTCATAGTTGATAAAAAATTACTTGATGAATTGGGTGGCGTAAATACTATCCTCATGCATCCATTACCAAGAGTCGGAGAAATTCTTGAAGAAGTAGACGAAGACCCAAGAGCAGTTTATCTAAAGTCTCAAATAAGAAACGGGATGTATGTGAGAATGGCGCTTTTGGGCTTGGTTTTGGGAAAAATTGACAAGGACTAAATACCTTGCTATAGTTTAATCCCAGGAGCGCAAAAGTTCTGGTTTTTTTATGGTCGAGAGTACAGAGCAGCAAGCTCGAATAATGAATGAAATTTATAAGGACGCTATTCTTGCTACTGGAGTTGTCGAATTTGGAAATAAAAAGGTCCGTGCGGCAAAAGGAGATTCTTTAGTTTTTTATTCCCTAGTTTTTTATTCCATCTGGATAACTCCTCATTCATCTTTTCAGTCAAGTTGTGAAGGAAGGGTATTTACATATGCTGAATCTGAAAACGGAGAAAGTTTTCAAAGCACAGGTACAAAATGCTCGTCTTGTCCGAACGCACCCCAACTAAACATTTCGATCTCAAGAACAGACATTCAAAGAAAAGTACAATCGGAGATTAGACGAGCAAGTGGCGACCAAGTTCTGAAAACAATCGAAAGACTAATCGATATTCCCAAACGCGACTTATCCTGAATAAATTTGACAGTTTTAGTTAAAACTAATAATATATCCTAAGTGGAAAATCATTGGAAGGATAATAGTAATACCGCGTTCGCATTCGTCCTCTTCTTTTTCTTAGGACTTTTTATTTATACCAAGCTTGCAGGTCCGATCCCATTTCTTGTAAACAATTACACAACCACCAAGAATGACTCGTTCCAGACTTCGGGGCAGGGAAGTGCTTCGGCTGCACCAGATGAGGCAACTATTTCCTTTGGCGTTACGAAAACCGCAGGGACAGTTGCGGATGCACAGGATCTAACAAATACTGCAATTGAAAATATTCTGGAAAATTTGAAGAGTCTTGGTGCTTCAGACAAGGATATTAAGACGACAAATTATTCTGTAAATCCTGATTATAATTTTGATGGCAGACAAAGAATTTCTGGATATACTGTCACACAAAATATAGATCTAAAACTCAAAGACATAAAAAACACCAATAAGGCAGTGGACGCAATTACTAGCGGCGGGGCAAATCTCGTAGGACAAATTCAGTTTGGCTTCTCAGACAGCGCCAAAGCAAAGCTTGAAGAAAAAGCACGCAAGGAGGCAGTCAGCAATGCTAAGCAGAAGGCTCAAAGTCTTGCTAAAACCGCGGGAATAAAATTGGGCAAGATAATAAATGTTCAGGAATCTTCAAATGATTTCTCACAACCAATTCCATTCCTTGCAAGAGAAAAATCCGACACTAGTTCGCCGGCAATTCCGGAGACAGAAATCCCGACTGGAGAGAATAATATAAAGATTTCAATAACCCTCACCTATGAAACCTACTGAAAATTTTGAGAAGATTGTCTCAGAGCAAGTGCAATTCTCATAAAAGATAGAGTTTCTTTTCCTGCACCGTTGTGTCTATATCTAAGATTTTTAACTTCTTCGTCCGTGGAGTTTCTAAACAACCCTATTGTAATTTGATCATCACTTAACCCTCTTTGTCTTGCCCCACTTCTTATAGCAAAAATCATTCGATTATACATGGACCTAAAATTTTGATCTATTTGTCTTACTCTATCTAATCTAGTATCTTGCTCTGAAGTCCAACTAGGATCTGATCCGGGGATAAGTAGATTAAGAAGCACAGTATCATCAGTTAAATCTTCAACAAATTTAGCGTTAAATAGCTTTGCAATCTCTAATTTGTTTTTTGATGAAAATGACCCATGAGGCACATGTCTTGAGAAAAAATCAACTAGCTTAGCATCCCATCCCTTCATTTCAGATCTCTCACTACTTAAAATAGGCTCATGAATAGATTGTGGACCATGGACTGTTTCGTTCAGATTTATAGCGCCTTCCAACTGAACCACCATTCCTCTCATTTTCGGATTTGTTTCAGCAAGTTTTTCGTAATAGTCTTTTATCTCAATTAATTCCTTCATGGTAGCGAGAATACTATCACAATTATGCTGTGTTTTCAATCCAAACTACTTATTTCCGGAGTGGAAGGCTTCGTGGATCCTC
>JBBTVO010000001.1:0-20996 GCA_038063195.1 Patescibacteria group bacterium | reverse complement strand
AATTTATTTCCCATCTGTTTTTTGGTAATAAGTCCCCCATTTTTTCTGCCCATTCAACTGCAATTATATCCTTTCTTTCTCTAATAATTTCATCAAGGCCAAGCTCAGAAGTCTCATATTTTTCCATATTAATTCTATATAAATCAATATGATAAAAATTTGTTTTGCCACCTCCGAGGTGGCCGAATGGACTCCTCGGAGGTGAAATCTTGTACTGCCGGAGAATTATAAATGTAGGAGAGATAATTCTTCTTTTAATTCCGAGTCCTTTTACTAAACCCTGTACAAAAGTAGTTTTACCTCCGCCAAGTTCTCCAAAAAGGGCAAGAAAATCTCCCGGTTTTAATTTTTTTGCGAGATTTTGTCCAATCTTTTGTGTTTCCTGCGCCGAATTTGTAGCATATTTTTTATCAAACGCTTTCATTACTTCCTTTCTTCTTGTATATGAAGAAAACAAGTATACCACATGCTCCAAAAAATACTCCGGAAATTAGAATAATTAGGGAGATCTTCGAACTTTCATCTCCCAAAATCTCCATATTTTTTTCTTTTTCTTTATTAGGAGTAGGTGTTGCTGACTGCGTCGAAACACCAAGAATCGAGGTTGGTGCTATAGCTGAAGTTTCAACGCTCTCATCATCTAAAGCAATCTGCCTCGACGAAGGAATTTCCGTTTTAACCGTTGAAGTAGGGAGTTTTGTCGCAATAGGAGTTGGTTTGGATGTAGGTACCGGTTTCTGTGTAGGTGTTTTTGTGGGGGTAGGCGTTCGTGTAGATGTAGGGGTAATGGTCGGAGTAGGGGTATCATTTGGAACAGAACTTGCTGAATTATTCGATGAACCTTTACTTGAGACTGAAAGATGAAAGAGAGACTGCAAGCCATCTGGAATTCTCCCTACGGTTTGTGTATCTTTTAGAGCAACAATATCCCCATCCTTTCCGTAAATAACTTGATCTACAGAACTTTCATCAGATTTTAAAAGTAAACGTATTGTGTCTCCATCGTTATTGAGCTTATTTGACCAATTAAAAACCGCAAAACCAAATCCAATAATTTCTCCTGTAAGGAGAATTTTGTTAGAACTGGTTGAATCTCTAAGAATATAGTCGGAAAGACTTAGGGAATTACTATCAGAATTATATATTTCAACCCAATCACTATCAGATGTCCCAGAACTAAATTCGTTTATATAAAGATTGGCAAATATTTTATTGGGGAAAATAAAAAATAAAAAAATAAAAAAAATCAGGCAGGCTTTTTTCAACATCAAAATGATTTCTAATTGCAGTCTAGCAGAGTTTTAAACTGAAATTCAAATGGATTAAGAAGAAATTAATTTATCGATACTTTTCTTACTTCAAATATATTTCAAGCGGAATAGCAATCGGAAAAAATTAATTATTTTTCCATGAATAAGTTTTTTACACTTTAAGGATAAATATGCAGATAAAATGTTTGAATACTATCGCTATGGTCAACTCTTGAAAATAAAAGTTGTCCCCCTCCGCAACTAATACTCCCGCGATAAAGATCCCCATCTCTTACCGTACGTACATCTGAGGATGAACTCGAGAACATATCAATTCCTGTATGAATTCCTCCATTATAATAGACGTTTGACCAAGCTGTATGTCCAAAGCCCTGTGTGATGCGTATTGGATCTGAAATTGGCCAATTCCACGAACCACTAAAAGAGAAGGACCCATCAGGGGAATTATCAAAAATAACGCTTTTATTTGACAAATATTGACTTGGGTTTTGAAGTGCTCTGTTGCTTAATACTTCAAAGTGCAGATGGCTTCCAGAGGAACATGGAGACCTTCCGATAATAACCCGTCCGACAATATCACCCTCCTTAACTTTACCGGCTGCAACTACATTTCCTCCTCCTGAGGTAATTTGTTGAATAGCTCTCTGTTCTGCCAGTGCGGCTGCGAGTCTTTGCTGATAAACCGCTTCATTGTTTTGAGTTACTATCAACAAGGCTTCTTTATCTTTTTTCTCCTGCTCAAGCTGAGTATTATATGCTTCAAGCTGTGACTGTAATTCCTCGACTTTACGTTTCTGATTCTGGAAAATTTCTTTTTGGTTTGAATAATCAGCTTTGGCTTGAGTTGTATCATATATCAATTTCTTGTCATGCTCCTGTGCGATTTTAAGATAATTAAGTTTTGTAAAGAAATTAGAAGCATTGCTGGAGGACAAAAGTACATGAAACGGCTGGACTGTTCCGACTTCATAAGTGGCCACGATTCTGTCAATAAGAACTCCTGTAAGCTTTTGCAGAGAATTTTGCAAATTATTAATTTTTTTGTCTGCCGTGTCAATATCAAGACCCAAATCAGTGATTTGCTTCTCTGTTGCGTTTATTTTAAGCTGAGTAAGTTTTACCTGATTGTCCATTACCGCAATCTGTGAGGATAAAGTTTTTTTCTGGTTATCAAGATCATTAATCTTGTTCTGAAGATCGTTTATTTGGTTCTGCAAATCCTGCACCTGCTGCGTACTGGTTCCCGGAGTTGGGGTTGGAGTTGCTTCCTGAGCTAAGATTTTATTTGTGAAGATAAAGATGGAGAGTATTAGTAGAAATATAAATTGAATTTTTCGAAAAATTGACATATCTGATTTTCATTTAAGATACCGCAAGACTGCCATAAAACTTGAGACAAAACCCAGAAGTATGGCAAAAACAAGCTCTCCTCCTAAGACTATAAAGAAAAAATCTACAGGAATGGGGAAAATAGGAATTCCCTTAAGGAAAGAGTACAAGAATGGCGTTGAATACCAAAGAGCAAGAGTTGCTATTGTCCATCCTATCAATGCTCCCACAACTCCGTAGAACATCCCCTCAAAAATAAAGGGCCATCGTATATACCAGTTAGACGCTCCAATAAGCTTCATTATCTCTATATCCTCTTTCTTCTGAGAAATTTTAATACCTATAATCGTCACCATAATAAATAGAGATACTAGGGATAAAACCACCACAAGAGCAAATCCTATTTTTCTTACAGCACCAGTCCATGCCACAAGAGTAGATATAATATCTTTTTGATAAATTACATCAGAAACCAGCGGAGAGGACTTAAGTGTCTTAGAAATACCGGCCAGGTCTTCGATTTTGTAAGTAGAGACCTCAAGAGACGCAGGCAGTATGTCTGCAGTAACTAAATCCAGGAGCAGGGGATCATCTTTATTTTGCTCAGTATATATTTTAAGCGCTTCTTGTTTGGATACAAATTTTACCGATGAAACTGTTTCCGTACTCTTAACTTTTTTTGCCACATCATCTATTTCTTGTTGTTTAGTTTCGTTTTTGAAAAAAGCAGTAACTTGAGGCTTTGATTCAAAAAAGCTGACCACCCTTGATGAACCTGACAAAAGAAACACAAAGAAAGAGATTGTCAGAAAAGTAAGCATCATTATAAGAATTGCCGCGAGCGCCTGATACGGTGAGCGTCTTACATTCCTAAGCATTGTTTTTAAAAACTTCATAGTTCGAATTCCTCACTATGACCCTGAGCTTGTCGAAGGGTCATTCTTTTTCCTCCCTCTTTTCTTGGGAAACTTTATGCGCAGAATGATTTTCTTCTTTTCCACGTCCTTTCAGCTCGTCCTCGGAAGTTTTAACGGAAGAGGAAGTTTTATGCGAAGGAGGATTATCCTCTTTCTTTTTCTTGTCGTCTCTTACAACCTTTCCTTTTTCAAGACCAATAACTCTTTTATCCATACTTTTTACGATATCTGAGTTGTGCGTTGCCATTATTACTGTAGTTCCTTTTTCATTTATGTCTGCTAGAAGTTTTACTATTTCCCACGAAGTAGCCGGATCGAGATTTCCCGTTGGTTCATCAGCAAGAAGTATCTCAGGAGAAAGAACCAGAGCCCGGGCAATCGCTACTCTTTGAAGCTCTCCGCCCGACAATTGGACGGGAAATTTTTCCTTATGTTCAAGGATTCCAACTTGTGCAAGAACCTCATCAGTTCTCTTTCTTGCATCTTCCAATCTTACCCCGGCGACCTCAAGAGGAAGCAGAATATTCTCTGATATTGTTCTGTCCAAAAGCAGCTTTAAGTCCTGGAAAACTACCCCTATTTTTTTTCTAAGATGCGGGATTTTGTCCTTTGGTAATTTAATAATATTCCAGTCATTTATAGTTACCGCGCCTTCCGTGGGAAGCGTTTCTCTAATGAGAAGCTTAAAAATTGTTGTCTTACCACTTCCCGTTGGTCCCACCAGAAAAACAAATTCACTTTTATCGACATTTATTGTGACATCAGAAAGTCCGAAGATTCCAGTTCCAAACTTTTTAGAAACTTTATCTAACTTTATCATGCAAGAGTATAACTAGTTTAAAACCTCAACCCGTCCTACATCCATAAGCCAGCCTACGTATTGAGCTTTTTGTGTTTCTCCCCACACCTTCACTTTTCTTTTAACAAACTTTGAAAGATCTACTACTGAGGACGTGAGATAAACGTTTTGGGACTCTCCGCCGGGCCTTACTAAGTGAAACTGTCCTTCTCCTTTCGAGCCTCCTTCTTCAAGAGTTCCCTCAGCGTCATCTTTAAAAGTCTTCGTATCACTTGAGCCTACTATAGTTCCCTTCGGAACGTTTGAAGAATTTTTGGAATTTTCAACTGAAGCTACATTTATAACTCCCGACCTTTTTGCAAAAAAATAACCGGTACCGATTCCAAAAACAACTACAACTACTAGCGCAACAAGAAGTTTGGGATTTAAGAAAGACCCTTTACTCTCATCAAATGAGTTCATTATAGGTTTTTTATCTATGTCGTTTTTTTCTGTGCTTTTTTCTTCCACCAAGATCACCCCCTAACTATCTAGTTAACCACATTTTGAGGATTTTGGCAACGTTAGAGCCTGATTAATTCCTCGTTGATAAACAAATCTAGATCGCCGTCGAGAACCGCCTGCGTATTTGAAGTTTCAATTCCGGTACGCAAATCTTTTACCATATGATAAGGATGTAAGACATATGAGCGAATTTGATTGCCCCAGCCGGGCGTTTTATATCCGCCTTTGAGCTTCTCTTCTTCCTTCTTTCTCTCCTCTTCCCGGACAAGGAAGAGCTTGGCGCGAAGAATTTTAAAAGCGTATTCTCTATTTTGCCCTTGATATCTTTCGTTTTGCGCAGTAACTACAATTCCTGTTGGCTTGTGCTTAAGTCTTACAGCTGTTGAGACTTTATTGACATTTTGACCGCCGTGACCGCCTGCTCTGAAAAAACCCCATTCAAGATCATCATCTTTAATATTAAGTTCTAAATCTTCCTCAATATCAGGCATCACTTCAACCAATGCAAAAGACGTATGACGAAGCTTATCCGAATTAAATGGAGAGAGCCGTACCAAACGGTGCACCCCTGCTTCACCCCTTAAATATCCATACGCATATTTATTGATTACGGAGATCGTCACGCTTTTAAAACCTGCTTCTTCTCCAAGCGTTTCATCAATAACTTCAAAACTCCAGTTTTTTCTTTCAAAATATCTCGTATACATTCTATAAAGCATCTGAGTCCAATCCATTGCTTCAACTCCTCCTTGTCCTGCGTGAATTGATAGTATTGCATTCTTGTCATCATAAGGCTTTGAAAGATAAATAAGAATTTCCAGCTGGTCCAAAAGCTTTTCAGCTTCTTTTAAATTCTCCCCGGCAACCAATTTCTCAAGCTTTTTAACTTCTTCGATTTCCTTTTGAAGATCCGCTAGCTCTTTCATTTTCGATGTGGCATTTTTCTGATCTTTCCAAAAAGAAGGGTCCGCACTTTGTGCTTCAATTTCGCGGATTTTTGATTTTTTCTCCTCGATGTTAAATTTATCTAGAAAACTTTCTGCTCTTTCTTTTATGTTGTCCATTTATTTAAAAACGAGGGTCAAGAGTAAGAAAATGCTGGCGGCTCCCATAGTAAAGGCGGTAACAACTCCCAAAACATTCAGTAATTTATTATTGACTTTTTCTCCCATAATATTTTTGTTATTTGCAATAAAAAGTATCATTATGATAAGAGGCGGGGCAATTATACCATTTATTACGGCTGAGTAGTACAGAGCTGCGATTGGATTTATGTTTATAAAATTAATTAAAAATCCAACCAGAGTTGCAATTGCTATTACCCCGTAAAACCCATGCGCTCTCTTAAATTTTTGATAAAGTCCTTCTCTCCACCCAAAAGTTTCCGACACTGCATAAGATGCGGAGCCAGCCAGAACAGGAAGAGCAAGAAGTCCCGTTCCTATTATTCCTACAGCAAAAAGCAAATATGCAAAATCCCCTGCGAATGGTCTTAATGCAAGCGCCGCATCCTCAGCACTTCCCACATTATTTATTCCATTTTTAAAAAGAGTTGCTCCTGTTGTAACAATTATGAAAAACATCACAATGTTTGAGAAAAACATTCCTGTTATCGTATCTACGCGTAGCTTCCTTATGTCTCTTTTTGTTACCTTTGGCTCACCAACTCCCATCCTTTCAAGTTTATTTTCCGCAACTTCTTCTTCAACTTCTTCATCTGCCTGCCAGAAGAAAAGATAAGGAGAAATTGTAGTCCCGAGAATTGCGACAATATTTAGTAAATAAACTTTACTAAACTCAATATGAGGAACTAGAGTCGAGACTAGAACATCTCCCCAGTCAACTTTTACAGCGAAAGCTGTAAAGACGTAAGAAAAAAGTGCAAGACCAAAGTATTTAAGGATTTTTGAGTAAGTTTTGTACGAAACAAATATCTCAAGCATAAGTGTCAAGACCACCATCCCTATAAGCCAGAAAATAAAAGGCATATCGAAAAGTAACTGAGCAGAAGCTGCCATTGCACCCAAATCTGCTCCTATATTAATAGTATTTGCGATAAAGAGTAAGGAAACTGAAGCGTACAAAAGTTCTTTTGGATAATGCTTTCTTATAACTCCTGCAAGCCCCTTACCCGTAACCATCCCTATTCTTCCGCACATCTCCTGAACTGCTGCCATAAGGGGGAAAGAAAACAATGCAATCCAGAGCTGGGAAAATCCAAAAATGGCTCCAGTTTGGGAATATGTTGCAATTCCTGAAGGGTCATCATCTGATGCTCCGGTTACAAATCCGGGGCCCAAAAACCTGAGTAATTTTTTAATCTTCTTCATTTAATCTATAAACCGTCACAAATCTTAAAACACGCTCCTTTTACCTGATTTTTTGGCAAATCTCCTAAAGCCTTAAGATCGTCAACTAATTTCCTCACTTGAGGGGAAGAGGATGCAATCTCTTCCACATTTAGACTTAAAGCTTCCTTTTTTAAATTCATAATTTGATTTTGTACTACATCTTCAAGCTTTACGTCTTTTGCAGACAGGACTTTCGCATCCTGCGGTTTATAAAAATGAAAATTATTATTAAGTAAGTAAAATAAACTAGCTATAATACCCATTAAGATTACAACTGCTACTCCAACTCTTTTTTTATTCCATGACTCCTCAATGTCTTCATCTTTTCTCTCGGCTTTCACTAAATTATTGTACCACTTTTATATTGTGCTTGAGTAAGTGCTATAATGAGTATGTGAATCTTAAAGGTCTTCAGGATAAAATCAAGGTACTTAACGAAAAAACAAAACCTCATTATAGACTCTACTCTCCGGTTGAGAAGGAAATATTAACCAAAACAGTAAAGCTCAATGAAGAGGTTGGAGAACTCTGCAATGATATCTTATCAGTTCTAAAGCTTCAAAGACGTGCTAAGCTTGAAAAGTTCGATAAGAGAAATATTTACGAGGAGTTTGCGGACGTTATAATTACCACAGTTCAGCTTGCGCAAGCTGTGGGAGTTGATATTAACCGCGCTGTAGGGGATAAGCTTAACAAAATAGAACACAAATACATGAAGGGCAAAAATAAGTAGCTTTACGCGGAGGGTCTTGAGAAGATTTTAGAAGTTGGAAAAATAATAATATTTTCAGTTTTTATAGGTTGCGCTTCTTTTGCTTCGTGAAGAAATTGTGCAATTTTTTTGTACGCTTCAGGATTAAAAACAAGCCCAACGTGGCTACCCCGAACTTCTACGTTTCTGGAATTCGGCCTAGTATCAATTGTCCCTCTCCAATTAACAACTCCATCTGATTTGGTATGTATCGAGTTACCTATGATATGTTCTGGGAGATGACTCAAGAGCGCTTCCTTTCTCTGTATCGATTCTTTGGATTCGTCAAGTAATGGGATTAGCCTACGAGCTAACTCATAGACAAACGGATCGACATATTTCTCAATATCATCGCTGATTGGACTTGCTAATGTATTTACACTTATCACTGGTTCAGGATCGAGAACTGCGGCTGCCCTTGCAATTGTCCCCCCCAAACTATGCCCTATGTAATGAGATCTCCTTCCAGTTCTTTTATACTCCTCCCTGGAGCGCTCGATTAGCTTGAACGTATAGCGCTCAGGATCGGTGTTGGAACCTATGCCAACATATTTGGGCTCATAATCAATTCTGCGCAGCCAATCTTCCATCATATAGAGAGTAGGGTCTCCCACCATAAATCCAGGAAGTAGAAAAACAGAACTACCATCTCCATGCGGGATTCCTTTACCGCGCCATACTTCACTCATTAATAACCAAGGAAACTCTGCTGGGGCTAATATTTCATGCCAAAGAGGTTTTTTTCCGTCTTGCTGAGGCGGGGTCTGCAAGTAAACAAGTCGCTCAGCTCGCGCTGTTTGCATAGATAAGTTCCTATAGTACTGTGATATACCTTTTAAGCCTTGCTGTCAATAGCTGATTTTAAAACAAAGTACACATTTAGTGTCCACAGTAAAAACGCACCATAAAGGACGTGGGATTGAAATATCACTGGGACATATTGCGGATTTTTAAAATTATTACTAAGGCTAGTATATTATATTTTAAAAACTTGAGGATATTAATATTAATTAGGCCAGTGGCATTTTTTAAAATGCTATAAATATGGGATACCACAGCAGAAATTAAATTACTCAATCTTTGTTCGAATCCAATCACCCTGAACATTCATTACGTCATTATAGCGGTATCTCGTATTCTACAGCCAACCCTTACTCTCTAAAGCCTCGGCGAGAAAGATGAAATAAATAAAACAATATATAAAGAAATTCTTCAAATAATGAGGTCGTTTGATATATTTAACTTGTTTCCAACTGGAAACCTTTTTAAGCTAAAAATATGTTTATTAAAAACTTAATATGCTGAACTATTTGGAATAATTTTTGTTATTGAATTCTATTCCCACATTGCTCTAAATATTTTAATGCAATTTTATTTTTAGGCTCACCTATCAAAGAGATTTCAAAACACCTAATGGCAACATCATAGAAACCTTGTTCAAAATATTTTTTTCCTTGCACAAGATGCTTTTGAATTGAATATTGGTGCAAATAAGAAAGTTCTGGAAATTGCCAGTGTATTCTTGAGAGATTCATTAGTATTTTATTGGCTTTTACAAATTGACCAGTAGCTGCATAGGCAGTACTAAGCTCGACAGCTAATTCAGTAGATATTTTCATAGATCCTGAGAGTTCTTTTAAAACATTAATTGCTTCATGATAGCGACCTAATCCAAAAAGAATTTTTCCCAATCTTAGGAGTTTTTCAGGATTATTATCCTCCGTTAAACGAGAAGACAATGCAATGAATGCTTTCGAATATTCGCCAATTGCTAATAAGGAATCGATTTCGCTCCAGAGGGATTCAGTATTTTTAGAAATTAAATTCTCTGTTGATTTGAAAGATTTTTGTATTGGGTTTTTGATAATCGATTCAATAATTCTATTTTTTGCGCGGACAATCCAATCAGGATGCCTATCTATCTGTTCTGTTTCAATAATTTCAAAAAACTTTTTTCTATTTTGTGCATATTCTAGCTGTTTGTCTTTGGTGCGAAAAGGATGACTTATATGCAATCCCGAAGCTGCATATACAGGTATAACATACTGACCCGTTGAAATTGCTTTTGCTGCAAGTAATGCATCTGTACAGCCCCATCCATGAAGACGCTCGTCATATCCTCCAACACTTAGAAATACTTCTTTTGAAAGACTAAAAAGGGCACCGATAACAAGGTCTGATAGTAGCCATGGATCTTCACAGTCGTCATCATCGGGCATCCATAGACCTCGCGCATGACCCAATCGCTTATAATGATTGCTTGCTAGACACATATTCCTGGGCCATCCTGGAGTCGGAAAAACAATTCTCTCATCTTTTATAAAATAAGAACTACGATTAACACCGGGTTCACGAATGAATTCAGGATTTACACGATGATCCGTCTTTAATACATCTGACCTAAAACCTGTTAGGAGTACATTTGGCAGTTTTTGATGCCGAGTCATTAAATGATCGATTGTATAATAAGAGAGAACCATATCAGCATCGCAGAAGATAATAATGTCACCTTCTGCGATGCTAGCACCTGTATTCAATGCTTGAGCTTGACCATGATTAGTTTGTTTTACAACTGTAAGATGCATTGAAAATTTCGATTTTTTAATAATGTTCCAAGTATTATCTGTGGAGCCATCATCTACTACTATAACCTGAAGCTTATTTTGATGATTAAGGTTAAAGCTACTTCGTTCAATTGAGACCAAACAAGCAAAAATGGACGCCTCAGCATTATAGGCGGGAATAACAATGCTTACAGACAGTGGTAATGCGGAAGACAAATTTGGAGGAGGTGAAAATGGATCAAGGACTAAGAATCTTTCAGTCATCTGCTGATATTTCTCCTCAAGAAAGGTATAATTGTTGCTTCGCTCCGCAATTATATCCCCTAGAGTCTTTGAGGAATTATTCTTCATTTATTCTTTTTCCAAAACCCAAATAAGGGCCGCTGGTAGTCCCTGAAGTGCGGCGGAAACAGTTGTGACACTCAATTCAAAACCTTTTTGGGCAAGTTCTAGATGCTCAGAATTAATTGTCGGTTCGACACATCGAATTATTTTTAAATTATTCTTTTGAAAAGCTTGAATATAAGCGCTATGCCAATGGACATAATTTCTAACATACCCATATTTACCAGCATTATCATAAAAATCAGCTTGTCCACCAAGCGCTACCAACCAAGGATGAATATCAGATATTACAACGTGTCCACCAATTCTTACAACTCTTGATAATTCAGCTAATGCCTGATTTATATCTGGCAGATGTGTAAGCGCTAATGCGGATATCACTAGATCATTACTACCATTTTTTATTAACAGCTCATTCAAATCGCCACGAATAAAGCTTATTTGCTTGCTGTTAGTTCGAGCTTTTTGTAACATTTCCTCTGATAGATCAACTCCAGTAACCGAGTAACCAAGAGAGCATAAAAACTTGCTGTATCTTCCCGTACCACATCCTGCATCTAGAGCAATCCCTCGCGGTAATTTTTTCAATATTCCCCTAACAACTGGCTCTTCAACTTCAATCAAAATATTTGGTAAACTATCGTATGTTGATGCCCAGTTTTTGTATCCCTCACCCACACCGAATAAATTTACTTTTTTTAATGTTAAGGATGAAGTATTCTTAATCGAATTGGCAAGTTCAATCATCTCTATCAAAACCTTTCTTGTGGTATATTTATTTCCTATTAACCATGTGCGCAATAAAGCTAATCCAATCAAACCAAATTCATGTTGTTTCTGATACGACATATTAATAGTTTTTGTGTTTTAAAGTCATTATACTTTTGCCTTTAAATTTCCTTCTTTCCAAAATATCCAAATATTTCTTTGCCTTGACGGATTTTTCTATACGTGTAATTGGTGTGGAGCTTGACGAAATCATTATAATTCCCTTTGGAGAAAGTATTGATGCTGCTTGTTCTAGAAGCATCTCATGAATAGCTGGGCCATCTTTATCATCAAGAATACCTATAATGCAATCGACTGGTCCCTCTATATGAAAAAGGCCAATCTGGTGTAGTAATAAAATATTTTTTGCCGAATAGCCATTAAGTAGAAGATTTCTTCTTGAGACTCTAATGGCTTGTAGGTCACGATCAGCGAGAACAATTTTATCTGTCTTTCCACGCAAAGACAGAGCAACTGGGATATGTCCCTGTCCTGGATTAAATATAAGTCCCGTATTAATTGGCCTATTTTGAATAGTCTGTAAATTGTCTATTAATAGCTCCGCTTCGTAGTTAAGAGTATTAAATTCAGACAATCCGTATGTTGTTTTCATAGGAAAACTAAGCGTACCGACCGAGAAAACTTTATCTTCACGATCAAATATTCCCCTGTCAAAAGCACTTTCCTGCGGCTTAGTAATTAATCGGTTATCGGAAGTAAAATTATAGTGAAAAACTGTATGCCCGGGCCATGCCTTACGAAAAAGAATATTAATATTCGGATCTGCAGTTAAAACGCTAGCAATATACTCTACAATTGCATCTATGACTACAACCGCAACGCGTCCTCCCTGTCTAAGATAAAATTGCGAATCCTTTAGTATATGAGAGAGGGCCTTTTCTCCAACTTTTGCAGGTATATTAGACACGATTAAGTCAAAATTCGTGCCTACAATATCATCGTAACCTAAACTAGCATATGTTTTGATATCTCCTACGTTATTTATAACAGCGTTTCGACGACTATAATCGAGTGCTAATGCATCTCTATCAACCATATGAACAACGCTATCGGGATAAAAACTTTTTAATGCAATACCTATGGGTCCATAGCCACAACCAAAATCTAAAACCTTATTGTAGGCATCAATCTTTTCGAAAGTAAATGTCCTAAGCAAACGCTGAGTGCCATGATCAACCTCGTGAGAAGAAAAAAGGGATTGGGAAACCTGAAAATTAAGACTATGTCCTCGATAATCGTATTTAATTGTTTTCTTTAAATACGCATCAACTTCTCGATTGTTGCTTGTTAAATCGAGCTTGGTTAGCTCTATATTATTCATGAAAGGTTTGTTATGGGCCTAATCATACCATGAATCTAAAATTGAATCAATCCTATGGGCTTTTAATTATTAGTAAATAGTCTTGCGGAATTTATTTCCCCAATACAAAGCAATTGGGCGAATAAAAAAAAATAAAATTTCCGAATTATATTTTAACCTCTTTTTAAAAAAAGCGTTTATAGCTAATAAATGCATATCGATTCGAAAAAAATCCTTCAATAATAGTCCTATTCCATAATTTTCCCCTACCTCTTTCCATCCTAATCCTTCATTCGCTATTCTTTGAAATAATTTTTTTACTTTAGTATATGAATGTGCATGCAACATTACTGCTTTAGGATTATACACACTAACATAGCCTGCTTTAAAAACCCTTTTCTGAAAAAGTTTATCTTCGCAATAAGATGCCCCAGTAAATCTAGAATTTTCCCATACTTTTTTACGAAAAGCTAAATTTACACAAGAGAAACCAAAATCACCGTATTTTTTTAAGAATCTCTTTTCTTCGCTGGAGTAATATAAAATATAGTTATTTTCCCAATAGAAAAAATTTGGGTAGTTAGGATCATCTGAATTTGGACATCTAAGCTCACCCTGAACCACATCTGCCTTGTTAAAAACCAGAGGCGAGATTAATTCTTGCAGCCAACTTTCATCTACGGGTAGTGCATCAACTGATAGAGTAACAATATATTTTCCTAATGCAAGACTGCACACCAAATCACGACTGCGACCACAATCGAATTCTTCTGGACGAATTTGAATGATTCTGGACACATGTGGAATAAGTCTTTTTAATGTTTTTCTACCTTTCCCAAAATATAATACTACTAGTTCATAGGACCACTTAATATCTTGGGCTGCAAGTCTTTTCAGAAGCTCATCAAGTATTGGTCCTGTATCACGAATCATTATAGTAACTGAAATTAATGGTTTCATGCTTATTTTAATTAAATTATTATTGAACAATTATAACGAGCCAACTTACAGATTATAAACCATTTACTAAGCTTTTAAATATGTTAAAAATCCATTTGCTATTTAAAAACTGATGATTTTAAAGATAGTTTTAATTCCAAATTCTTGTGTAAAAATAGCTGTTTGGTTATTCAAGATTAGTATTTATTGACTCTGATTTGTTTTCTCTAAAAAATTGTTATAAGATACCTTTTAATATCTCGTGAAAAATATAAATTTTTCAATTTCAAGAGTAAAAGCACGCATAGCTTTTGTTGGAGATTTCAAGTATAACTTTGGTTCAAGTAATACTATATTAAATTATGTACGAACAGGTGCTGCGCTTGGTTACGAATTTCGTGTTTCAGAATTTGGAAATATCGACAAGATCGTAAGAGGTTCAATTCCGGTAGCAAAAAAAAATTGGAAACCAGATTTATTCGTGTTTGTGTACGAATCATATCAATTTCTTTCAGATGAAGATATTGACCAAATATGTTCATTTATTCCTCGGTCGCAACGAATCATAATAGATCCTGACGGTAAATACTCACAACCCGAATCCATTTCCGGCGATACTAATCACTCAACGCCTGATTCCTATAAATATTGGAAGAATCTGTATGATGTACTGTCAGATATTGTTCTTCAGCCTACTATCAAGCCAGTAGAAAGCAAAAAAATACAATCATTTCTTTATTTTGGCATGGGATACAAAAATTCAAGTTTTATCAAACGACCTAAGAAATTTGATTTAATATACGTCGGTAATAATTGGTATAGATGGTCGGCTATTTACTTTCTGATCAAGGCAATTGCTCCAATCAGGTCACGTTTAAAACGGGTTGCGCTTATTGGAGAATATTGGTCTAATAAAATTCTTCCAGTATATGAGGGTACTACTTATTCAGATGTTAATTTCTTAAAAAAAAATAATATTGAAATTCTCGAACCCACACCATATGGGCAAGTAGAAACAACAATGAGCATGGGTCTTATAAACCCAGTATTCGTGCGGCCAATACTCAATAAGCTTAAATTTGTGACTCCTAGAATGTTTGAAACTTTTACAGCTGATACGGTACCCTTAATACCGAAATATTTTACTCATGCTCAGGATTTATATGGTAGTGATGTAAATAAATTGCTTCTCTCCAATAATCCCGCTAGAGATATTCTTAAAATTCTCGATAACTATAAGACATATAATAATCTCTGTAGGGAAATTAGAGAAATGTTAAACAAGAAACACTCATATAAGACAAGAATCAATCAATTACTAAAGTTTGCATGATAATAAATTTATGGCTAATATATTATTAACTGCAGAAAATTTTGCTTTCGGCCCAATCGGTAAACTTCTTGTCGTGGCTGAGCTACTTAGAGAACAGGGCCATGTGCTTACATTCGTTGGATTTGGAACATCACTACAGCTTGCCAAAAAATTTCCGTTTACTAAAGTTTATGAACTAGATACTGATAATCCATCAAACAGTGCTGCACTCAAAAAGATTACAAGACAAACAGATGTTTTAATCAGTTCTATGGATATTCCAAGCTTGGTTATTGCAAAACAGCTTGGAAAACTGACTATATGGATCGACTGTTTATTCTGGTTTTGGGATAGCATTCCTAATCCAGTCCTTAAAGCTGATCTTTTTATTAGAGAACGCTCACTGAAAGATAATAAAAACAAATTAAAATTTGAGTTAAAGATTAAAAATATGTTCGATGTTGGACCTATCATCGGTAAAATGGCGGATATTAAAAGAAAGAAACAAGTACTTGTTTCTTATGGAGGGGGAGAAGCAACGTACTCATATAGAATTGGACGTGATACAAATTTCCCTTTTGTAATGACCAAAATATTTTTGGATTATGTAGATTTAACACAATTTGATAAAATAATTGTCGCTACGAACGAGCACGCCACAAAAGATTTAGAAGAAAAATTTCCACAAGCACCATTTGAATTTACCTGTCTTTCCTATGATAAGTTTCTTAAAGAATTGTCGCAATCTGAACTTATCCTTATAACACCGGGTCTTGTAACCTCCGAGGCTGCTTTCTATTCAGGAACCCCTACAATTTTTCTCCCAGCGTCAAATAATAGTCAATATCTTCAATTGAAAGAATTTCGCGAACGCGGTCTAGCACCAGCTTCTGTTCACATGTCAGACTTTATGACAAGACTTCACTTAGAAAAAATTTCAATTATGGAAAGTACCAAACCAGTTCTAGCTCAGCTACGTCAACTAGAACATTCTTCAAAATTACAAGCAGGCGTAGGAACAGCAATAGACAAATTAGTGTATAAACGAAGAGGCTGGTCAACAAAGTTCGTTATTAATGGTCAAAAATTTATAGACTCACTAGGCGGCAATGGCGCTCAAGCAGCCACAGATAAAATTGTTCAATTTCTCGCAACCAAGAAGATTAAATAAATCAAAATATGCAAGAAGGCTATTTCAAAAACAAAAATATCTTAATAACAGGCATAACGGGATTTATCGGCTCGAATCTAGCAGAAAAATTACATACATTAGGTGCAAATGTTTACGGTATTTCCCGATCTTCTCAGAATAAATATATTCTTACAGGAGACATATCTGATTTTTTAAGCATCGATAAAATAATAAAAAGTAATCAGATTGATATTTGCTTTCATTTAGCTGCTACCTCATTAGTTGAGTCAGGACAAAGTGATCCGCATAACACATTTAGACTTAATATATTGGGAACGCTTAATATCCTAGAATCTGCTCGGAAAAACAATTTGGAGAAAATCATTGTTGCATCAACAGCTCAAGTATATGGAAATAATCCCCCATTTAAAGAAACAGATCAAATAATATCCTCTCGTCCATACGAAACATCAAAAATCTGTACCGATTTACTAGCCCAATCATATGCTAATACATTTAATTTACCTGTTTTAATCTCACGATGCGTTAATACTTACGGGCCAAACGATTTAAACTTAAGTCGTCTAGTTCCAAAAACTATTAACAGTATTCTGCATGATCAAAATCCCAAAATGTGGGGAGAAGGAAATATTATCCGAAACTATTTATACATTAACGATGTAATTAATGCATACATTTGCCTTGCAAAAGTAAATATGGAAACTATTACCAAAGACCGAATTTTCAATTTTGGCAGCAACAATTTTATTTCTGTTAAAGACCTCATGCAAAAAATTATTAATTTGTCAAAAAAAAACATGAAAATTGAAAAAATTAATGGTTATCGAAATAATGAGGTTCGAGAACAAAATGTTTCATGGTTAAAAGCTAAAAAAATTTTAGGTTGGAAACCAAAAACAAGTTTAGACACCGGATTGAAAAAGACTATGGAGTGGTACGAAGAGTATTTTAAAAAGAATTATAAGTAAAAACAACATTTTACAAAATGGTCTCTATAATCTATAACAGCATTAAACATTCAACATCCCTAGAACATGTTCATGAAGGATTGATTAAGGTTATTAAGAAAATTAGCGAAAGCTCTGTGAACCAAAGGATAGGATTTGTTGCAGGTATTATAAGTTCTGACGGAGATGAGAATATGCCTAACAATATAGAAAAACTAAGGCAATACACAGAGAAACTAAGAAAAAAATACAATTTTCCGATTTTTTCATCAGTTGATGTATTTAGTAATGGGCTCTATGATCAAATGGAAGAAGTAGAATTTGAAAGAGAACTAAGAGAGCATCATTTTGTTCAATTCTGGAAAATGATATTGAAAAGTGGCCATATTACAGATATATTTATGACTCCTAGATGGGAGATGTCTAGGGGAGCCAAAGTTGAGTATATCACTGCAAAAAAATTAAAAATTAAAATTCATTTCGTAAAGGAAATTTAAAAACATAATATGGAATGACATCGTGAATGCAGCAGGTATGCGTTTAATTTAAATTATTATGTTATATGTATTTATTCGTGCAAACAATATCATATCCAATCTTAAACCTCTTAATTATATCGGTAGCTACTAGGATAAACTATAGAAAATTTAGGAGACAAAAAATTCCACAAATTTCTTAAATTTTGTAAGAATATAAATTTCATATCTTGTGATACCAAATTATATTTTAGATTGTTGAATCAAGATTAATCGCTATTTAGATGACACTTCTTATACTTTTTTCCGGAGCCGCATCCTCCTTCGTTAAAACTTCGGCGGGACAAGCCAGCTAGGGAATAACTGGATAATGGCACTTCTTATATTTTAAACCAGAACCACAAGGACACGGATCGTTTCGGCCAAGTTTCTTCTTGACGCTTACGGACGACTGACTACCGACTACGGCAGATTCATTGCTCAAAGATTCAATCTTTGATTGCTGTTTGCTTTTTGCTTTTTGTTTTTCACTTGTTTCCCTAGTTTGCAATTCAGGAGAAATAGGGGTGTCGCCTGCAGCTTGCAGGTGAATATGCTTATGTTCATGGACGGGTTCTGGTGCTTGGACTTGGATTTTGTATATTCTGTGAACTATTTCATCATCAATTGCGGAAATAAGTTGTTCGAACATTTTAAATGCTTCATTTTTGTACTCAACTAGTGGGTCACGCTGTCCATATCCGCGAAGACCTATCCCCTGACGCAAATTCTCAACTGCATCAAGGTGTCCAATCCAAAGATTGTCAATTACCGATAGTGCTACAAATCTTTCAATTTGCCTTGCTAGTTCATTTCCTAAATCTTTTTCTCTTTTTTCATAAATATCCAGCGCAAGCTTTGACAAGAGCCCGATCTTATCATCTGTATTTGAAACCTGCATGAGCTGCTTTGTGATTTCTTTTTTTGAATTATCATCAAAGGGAATAATTGTAGAAAATTCTTCTACAATTGCCTCATCGGGTGAGCTTCCCTGCCCTGCCGGCAGGCGGGCATTTTCCATAAGTTCCTGGCTTTTTATATTTACAATTATGGAAATTGCCGAAGTAATTTTTTCAAGTGTTTCCTCTTTTAATGCTTTTTCGTCCTCACTTGAAGCTTCAAGAATTTTTCTTCTTCTTGAATAAATTATTTCCCGCTGCTTGTTGAGTACATCATCGTATTCGACCAAATGTTTTCTGATATCGAAATTAAATCTCTCAACTTTGCTCTGTGCCTGTTCTATTGCACGCGATACTATTCCATGCTGAAGAGGGACATCTTCGGGCATATTAAACCTTGTCATAATCCCTGCAATTGTTTCTCCCCCAAAAAGCCTCATGATCTCATCATCGAGTCCTACAAAGAAAAGTGACTTCCCTGGATCTCCCTGACGTCCGCTTCTTCCGCGCAGCTGATTGTCAATTCTGCGCGACTCATGCCTTTCGGTTCCAATTACAAAAAGCCCTCCCGCTTCAAGAACTTCTTTGTGTTTCTTCTCCCAATTTCTCCATTCTTTTGAATCTTTATCTTCACGTCCGTCTTTTCCCTTCGGCGTATCGCCTCCCAGAATAATATCAACACCTCGTCCTGCCATATTTGTCGCTACAGTTACAGCTCCTTTTTCTCCTGCTTTTGCGATAATTTCTGCTTCTCTTTCGTGATTTTTAGCATTTAAAATTTCATGTTTTATGCCTCTTCTTTGCAAAAGCTGAGCAACTATTTCATTCTTATCAATTGCTGTGGTTCCTACAAGAACAGGCTGTCCTTTTTTATGCGCCGCTTCAATTTCATTGGCAACTGCAGATATTTTTGCTCTACCGGTTTTATAGACCGAATCTGCCACGTCTTTTCTGGACATATCTTTGTTGGTAGGAATAACTACTACTTCAAGTCCATAAATTTTATTAAATTCTTCTGCCTCGGTAACCGCGGTTCCAGTCATTCCGGCAAGTTTCTCGTACATTCTGAAATAATTCTGAAGAGAAACTGTTGCCAGAATTTTTGACTCCTTTTGCACCGCAACGCCTTCTTTTGCCTCAATTGCCTGATGAAGCCCTTCAGAAAGTCTTCTTCCCTCCATAAGCCTCCCCGTAAATTCATCAACAAGAATTACCTGTCCATCTTTTACTATGTAATCTTTTTCTTTTTGAAAAAGTGTTCTTGCTTTAAGCGCCGCTTCAAGATGATAGACGGTATCAAAATCTTTTTCATAAACATCTGCTATGCCGTAAAGCTTTTCTATCTTTCCAATTCCATGATCCGTAAGATGCGCAGTTCTTAATTTCTCATCAATTTTGTAGTCAATATCCGAAGAAAGTTTTTCTACAATTTTTGCGTATTCATGGTATTTTTGACCTGGGGCTTCATCCGGTGCTGATATGATATGAGGAGTTCTTGCTTCATCAATTAGAACCGAGTCAACTTCATCAACAATTGCGTAAAAATGCCCCTTCTGCACAAGATCGGAAAAATTCTGCATCATGTTGTCCCGCAAATAATCAAACCCAAACTCCGAGTTTATTCCATAGACTACATCCGCTTCGTAAGCCTCTTTTCTTGAAATAGGTTTTAGATGAGACAAACGAAAATCCCAGGCTTTTTCATCTGTAAAATCCGGATCGAACAAAAACGCCTGTTCATTTATGATTGTTGAAACTGTTAGCCCGAGGAGTTTGAAAACCGGACCCATCCAGCCCGCATCACGTCGCGCAAGATAATCATTTACAGTTACTAAGTGGACATTATTACCGGTAAGAGAGTTGAGATATAATGCGGGGACTGCTGATAATGTTTTCCCCTCTCCTGTTTTTTGCTCGGCAATTTTACCGTTAGCAAGAGTTATTGCCGCCATAAGCTGCACATCATAATGCCTTTGTCCTATGGTTCTATTAGCGGCTTCACGAGCTAACGCAAAAGCTTCCGGCAGGATAAGTTCAAGAGATTCTTCTTTTGAAATTCTTTCTTTAAATTCTTCGGTTTTTTTGGGAAAATTTTCGTCCTTTAACTTTTTAAATTTATCTTCAAAAGAATTAATCTCTTCTACAATTGGCCTTAATTTATCTATTTCCTTATCGTTGGAGTTGAATAATTTACCGAACAGCGCCATAACCTTTCTATTTTACCATTCTTGAGGCTAAAAAAAAACCCTGCCAGTTTCTTGAGGATTCGGGCAGGGTTTTACCAACTGATCAATTGGTAATGTTCCAAATT